>JBKJMF010000168.1:0-4627 GCA_046596525.1 Devosia sp.
GTGATCGTGCGCATGACCTTCGACATGGCGGGCATCATTCTGACCGCCGCAGGCCTCGGCTTCATCGGGCTCGGTGCACAGCCGCCGCTGCCCGAGTGGGGCGCGATGATCTCCACCGGCCGCAAGTTCATCTTCGACCAGTGGTGGGTGGCGACGGTGCCCGGCATCGCGATCTTCACCGTCTCGCTAGGCTTCAACCTCCTGGGCGACGCGCTGCGCGACCTGCTCGATCCGCATTTGAGGCAGCGCAAATGAGCAACCTCGTCGAGATCGAGAACCTCCACATCGCCTTCCGCAATGACGAGGGCGGCTACAATGATGCGGTGCGCGGCGTGACGCTGTCGCTGGGCCGCGAGAAGCTCGGCATTGTCGGCGAGAGCGGCTCTGGCAAGAGCCTCACCGGCCGCGCCCTGCTCGGCGTGCTGCCGCCCTATGCGCGGATCAGTGTCGACAAGATGATGTTCGACGGCATCGACCTTAAAGCTGCCCCGCCCCGCCTGCGCCGCTCGCTGCGCGGCGGCCGCATGGGGATGATCCTGCAGGATCCGAAATTCTCGCTGAACCCGGTGATGACCGTCGGCCAGCAGATCGTCGAAGCCATCCGCATCGGCGAACGCCGCATCTCCGGCGGCGAGGCGAAGAAGAAGGCGCTCGGCATTCTCGAGGCGGTGCATATCCGCGAACCGGAGCGGGTGTACAAGCTCTACCCGCACGAACTCTCGGGCGGCATGGGCCAGCGCGTCATGATCGGCATGATGGTGGTGCGCGAGCCGGACCTGCTGATCGCGGACGAACCGACCTCGGCGCTCGACGTCACGGTACGCACCCAGGTGCTGTCCATCCTCGACGAGTTGGTGACGCGGCGCGGCATGGGGCTGATCTTCATCAGCCACGACCTCAACCTCGTGTCGAAATTCTGCGACCGGGTGATCGTGATGTATGCGGGCCGCATCGTCGAGAGCATCGAGGCGAGTCGGTTGCACGAGGCAACCCACCCGTACACGCGGGGATTACTTTCGTGCCTGCCGGCAATCGATGGCTCGCTGGAGCCGTTGCCGGTGCTCAATCGCGAAGCCAGTTGGGCGGGAGCGGCATGATGCTAGAAGTTCACGATCTAACGGTGACTTTTAGCGGCAATGTCGCCGTTCAAAACACTCGATTTTCAGTCGAGTCCGGCGAAAGCTTCGGCCTTGTCGGCGAGTCCGGATCGGGCAAATCGACCATTCTCCGCACCATCATGGGCCTCAACCGAGACTGGACCGGCAGCATCACCATCGACGGCCTCGACGTCCGGAAAACCCCGCGAAAACAACTCGCTAAGGTGGTCCAGATGGTGTTCCAGGACCCCTATTCCTCGCTGCACCCGCGCTACGTCATCGGCCAGCAGATCGCAGAACCCATGAAAATCAATGGGATAGCGAACCCGGAGCGGCGTACGGCGGAGCTTCTGGAGCTGATCGGCCTCGGCGCCAAGTTTCAGTTCCGCTTCCCGCATGAACTCTCGGGCGGCCAGCGCCAACGCGTCGCCATCGCCCGGGCCCTCGCGCTGAGCCCGAAGGTGCTGCTGCTGGACGAGCCGACCTCGGCGCTCGACGTCTCGATCCAGGCCGAAATCCTCAATCTGCTCAACCGCTTACGGAAAGAGCTCGGCCTCACCTTCGTGATCGTCAGCCACGACCTCGCGGTGATCAGCTACATGTGCGAGAGGCTGATGGTGATGCGCAACGCCCAGCCGGTCGAGACCCTGACCCGCGAGCAACTCCGCTCCGGCGCCATTGCGGCGGACTACACCAAGGCGCTCATCGCCGCAGCCTGAGCTTCAAGCCTGCCTTCTCCACAGCCGCACCACCGCCGGTTGACTTCTCTCCGCCATCGCTGCTAATACGCATTAGCGGATTTGGGAGGATCGGTTGGCTAAGGGCGGACGGCTTACGCAACGGGATATTGCCCGGCTTGCCGGGGTCAGCCAAGCCACGGTTTCGCTGGTGCTGAACGACGCCAAGGCGGCCGAAGGGCGCATTCCCGACGAGACGCGCGAGCGGGTGCAGAAGGCGATCCGCGAGACCGGCTATGTCGCCGATCCGATCGCCCGCCGGATGGCCAAAGGCCTCAACCGTATCCTCGGCGTCTTCACCTACGAGCCGGCTTTCCCCAGCGCGCAGGCCGACTTCTTCGCGCCGTTCCTGTTCGGCATCGAGGAGACAGCGCAAACGCTGGGCTACGACCTGTTGCTGCTGACGGGGGCGCCGAGCCAGCGCGGGAAGCGCAAAATCTTCCATGAAAACAACCGTCTACGCCTCGCCGATGGTTGCCTGATCCTCGGGCGCGAGTTCGACCGGGCGGAGTTGAAACGGCTGGTGCAGAGCGACTATCCGTTCGTTGCCGTCGGCCGTCGTGATCCGGTCGGCGCGCCGGTGCCCTATGTCGGCGCCGACTATGTCACCGGCACGGCGGAAATGGTGCGCCGCGCCAAAGCCAGGGGGCACGCGCGGCTAGCCTATGTCGGCCCGGGCAAGGGCGCGGAATCGTCGGTCGACCGCTGGGCCGGGTTCAGCGCCGCGCTCGGGGACGCCGAACTGGCACTGCACATCACCGAAGTGGGCGGCCCTGCCCTGCCGGTGCTTGAGGCGATCCGCAAGTCGGGCGCTACCGTGGTGTTTTTCACCGAACTCGCCGATGCGGTGGTGGTCGACGCGGCAGCGCGCTCGCAGATGCTTTCGGTGCCCGGTGATCTCTCGATCGTGGTGCTCGGCAGCCACATCCGGCCCGTCCAGTCCGGCACGCGGTTCACCACTTTCTCGATCCCGCGCGAAGAGATGGCGCGGCGCGCCACGCAGATGCTGGCCGAGCGGATCGAAGCCAATTCCGAGGGCGGGCAAGTGCTGCTCGCCTGCGAACCGGTCGAGGGAGAAACCCTCGGCGCTCCCAACCTAGCGGCGGATTTCAAGTGAAAGAGTTTTTGGCAGATATCGCGATCATCGGCGGCGGCCTCGGTGGCGTTGCGGCAGCGCTCGGGGCGCTGCGCGGCGGGCGCACCGTGGTGATGACTGAGGAGTACGACTGGATCGGCGGGCAGATGACCAGCCAGGCCGTGCCGCCCGACGAGCACAGCTGGGTCGAGCAGTTCGGCATCACGCGCAGCTATCGCGCGTTGCGCAACGGTATCCGCCAGTATTACCGCGACCATTTTCCGCTGACCGAAAAGAGCCGGGCCTGGGGCGATCTCAACCCCGGCGGCGGGTTCGTCTCGCGGCTTTGCCACGAGCCACGGGTCGGACTGGCAGTGATGGAGGCGATGCTGCTGCCCTATCGCGGCGGCGGCAAGCTCACGGTGCTGCAGCCGTACAAGCCGGTATCGGCAGAGACCGATGGCGACCGGGTGCGCTCGGTGACGCTCAGGCATCGTGATAGCGGCGAGCGGATCGTGGTGTCGGCGAAGTACATCATCGACGCGACGGAGCTGGGCGACCTGCTGCCGATGACCGGGACGGAATACGTCAACGGCTTCGAGTCGCAGGCCGAGACCGGCGAGCCCTCGGCGCCAAGCGTGGCACAGCCGGACAACCAGCAGGCGGTGTCGATCTGCTTTGCCATCGACCACGTGGATGGCGACCAGCGGATCGACAAGCCGAAGAACTATGAGAAATGGCGCGCCCTGACGCCGAGCTTCTGGGGCGGGCCGCTGATCGGCTTTCGCGCGCCGCATCCGCGCACGCTCCTGCCGACGGTGCGCAGCTTCACGCCGAACGCGGATGACGATCCGACCCTGGTCGATGCAGACCAGCGCAAGAACCCGGGTGACGGCAACCTCTGGACGTTCCGGCGCATCGCGGCGCGGGGCAACTTCGTGCCGGGCGCCTATCAATCCGACATCTGCCTCGTGAACTGGCCGATGCTCGACTATTTCGAGGCGCCGATCATCGACGTGCCGGAGGATGTGTACCAGGCGCGGCTTGCCGAGGCGGCTGAGCTGTCGATGTCGGTGTTCTACTGGCTGCAGACCGAGGCGCCGCGCGAGGATGGCGGCCAGGGTTTCCCGGGCCTGCGGCTACGCGGCGATGTCACCGGCACCAGCCACGGGCTGGCGATGGCGCCGTATATCCGCGAGAGCCGGCGTATCCGGGCGGTGACCACGATCGTCGAGCAGGACCTCAGCTATGCGACGCGCGGCGAGCGGGGCGCGGTGAACTATCGCGACAGCGTCGGCATCGGCATGTACCGGCTGGATCTGCATCCTTCGACCGGCGGCGACAACTATATCGACGTGGCCTCGTGCCCGTTCGAGATCCCGCTCGGCGCGCTGCTGCCGCAGCGGATGACCAACCTGCTGCCGGCCGGCAAGAACATCGGCACCACCCACATCACCAACGGGTGCTACCGGCTGCACCCGATCGAATGGAACATCGGCGAGGCGGCCGGGCTGCTCGCCGCACATTGCCTCAACGAGGGGCTGACGCCGCACCAGGTGCAGGCCGACGACGCGAAGCTGGGCGATTTCCAGGCCCGCCTTGCCCTCGAGGGGATCGAAACCCGCTGGCCGGACGTGCGCGGCTACTAGCGAAACCTCACAACCAAGAAACGCACCGAGACTGCACAAGGAGGAACATGATGACCAGACTGAGGACCA
>JBKJMF010000343.1:0-7582 GCA_046596525.1 Devosia sp.
CCTACGAACGCCAAGAGACCTTTGGGACTGGGATGAGCGAAGTAGAACGCGCCCGGGCGCTTGAGCTGGCAAACGCTGCCGCCGAGGAAGGCCACGACGATCCACAGGTGATGGCAATCGCGGCTGTGACCCTCATCCTCGCCGGTCGCGAACGTCAGCGAGGCCTAGCAATGTTGCGGGAGGCGTACACCGCAAACCCAAACAACGCGATGGTGATGCGCATGTACGCCTTCGGGAATGTGTTTGTCGGGGACGTTGAGCTCGGACGGCAGACATTCATGAGATCGCTCGAGATCTCGCCGGCGTCCCTCATGACCTATGAGATCCTGGAAGGGCTCAGCCTCTCTCATTTGCTGATGGGCGAGTATGAGGAGGCCGCCGAATGGGCCCAGCGCAGTATCGCGGTCAACGGGCAATGGCCCGCCGCGTATTGGAACCTCGTCTCTGCATACGGGCACCTCGGCCGAACCGCCGATGCCGCCGATGCTGTCAGCAGGCTGATGGCGCTGGCACCATGGCATCGCTTATCGCACTTCATGCGCATCGAGCCGAGCTACGAAAGCCGGCACCAGATTCTCCTCGAGGGCCTCCGCAAGGCCGGCCTGCCTGCGTGACGCTCTTCGACGCATTTTGCCAATTATTTGGCGTCCCTTTGGGACACAAACCGGGTCCCTGAGCGAGCCTGCTCCCGTCACCAACCGACAGGAGATCCAAATGACCCTCGCTCTCGATCACACCCCGGCCGCCACCGTCACGCCCCGCGTCGCCCGCCTGGTCCGCGCCATCCGTGCCCGGGTCGCCGCGTTCCATCACTACTGGTTCGTCGAGTGCGTCGAGCCCAGCGATCCCTTTGCGTCGCTGAGCTCACGCGATCGGTGGGACCTGCCGGTCTGGCATCCAGCTCAGCCGGAGGATTGACCAGTAAACGGGCCCACGCGACCGCTTGTGGCGCGCCAAGCGAACCTTGACCCGACTAACGCCCTGCCTTGTAGTCGGTCTGCAAACCGGTGGTGGAATGAAGCGCCCTAATGCCAAGTGCGAAAGTGGCCATTAGAGAATGGCGCGACTGCATCGCGAATTCGGGCTCCGAAATAGGCGTCTCCAGTTGGGTTCGCGGGACCGTCAAGGCGAATAGACGCGACCTTCCCGAGGGTTAGCTGAGGCACCCAAAAGAAGCCAAAAATACCTGCAATATCAATGACTTAATGGCGGAGAGGGAGGGATTTGAACCCCCGATGGAGTTGCCCCCATGCCGCATTTCGAGTGCGGTGCAATCGACCACTCTGCCACCTCTCCGCGAGGTCGATGACGCGTTGCCGCGGCTGGTCGAGACGGGCGGGCTTATGGCATAGCATGATGGTCGCTGCAACACTCTTTGGCTCGCCCGGCTCATGACTCTCCCGCTCTTTGTTTACGGCACGCTGCGCGACCCCGAGCTGTTGCCCGCCGTGCTCGGCCGGAAGCTGCGGCCTGCGGGGCAGCACGTGGCCCGCGCTCCGGGTTTTCGCGCCGTCTATTACCCCGGCCGTATCTACCCCGCGCTGATCCGCGTGCCGGGCGCTGCCGCCGAGGGGCTGTTGCTGATCGACCTCACGCCATTCGAGCGCGACCTGCTCGATGCCTTCGAGGGCGAGGAGTACGCGCGGGCGCCGGTAGCGACGATGGTCGAGGAAGACCTGTTCGAGGCGGAGGCCTATCTCCCCGCCATCAAGGTCGCCAATGAGGGCGAGGACTGGTCACTGGCGCACTGGCAACACCAGCACAAGCCGCGTGTCCTCGGCGCTGAAGCCGCGAGTGCCGCCGAGATCCGTTCGAAGCTGATCGCGGTGCGCCCGAACTAGCGGACTGCCGACGCCTCCGGCCTTGACTCCTGCCGGATTTCCCACGATAAGGCCGCTCGAATTGCGTGCCGCGTTTGCTGCGCGCATTTTTGATTTGTTTCAACCGCTGTCCGAGGCCGCCGCCGATCCAGTATCGGCAGCCTATCTCGAAGCCCGCAGGATCAGGCATCGCCTGCGGCGCCATAGGGCGCGATAACGAAGAGGTCCGGGTACTCCCGGGACGACAATGACGTTTGCAGTGATTAAGACCGGCGGCAAGCAATACAAGGTTGCCGCCAATGACGTGGTGAAGATCGAGAAGCTCGACGCCCAGCCCGGCGACGTGGTCACCTTTGACCAGGTCCTGATGGTCGGCGACGGCGATGCGATCACCGTTGGTGCGCCGCTGGTTGCCGGTGCCCTGGTCGCAGGCCAGTTCATCGCTACCGAGAAAGAGCGCACCGTCATCATCCTGAAGAAGGAGCGCCGCCAGCACTACGATCGCCGTAACGGCCATCGTCAGCGTCTGTCGACCGTGCGCATCACCGAAATCCTCGTGGGCGGCGCCAAGCCGACCACCAAGGTCGACGAGATCGCCAAGGCTCGCGCCGAAAAGCGCGCCGCCGCCGCTGCCGAAGTGGCCGGCGTGATCGAGGCCAAGCACGCCAAGGCTGCCGGCAAGTCGTCGGCTACCGCTGCGGCCAAGGCCGCTGCGCCGAAGAAGGCCCCGGCCAAGAAAGCTGCTCCCAAGGCGGCTCCGGCTGCTGAAGCTGCGACCGAGACCAAGGCTCCCGCCAAGAAGGCCGCCGCTCCCAAGAAGGAAGCTGCTGCGCCCAAGGCTGACAAGCCCGCGACTGACAAGAAGCCGGCGGCCAAGAAGGCCGCCCCCAAGGCGACCAAGGAATAAGGAGACTAACCGATGGCACATAAGAAGGCAGGCGGTTCCTCCCGCAACGGTCGCGATACGGCTGGTCGACGTCTCGGCGTCAAGAAGTTCGGCGGCGAAGCTGTGATCGGTGGCAACATCATCATCCGCCAACGCGGTACCAAATGGCATCCGGGCACCGGCGTCGGTATGGGCATCGACCATACCATTTACGCCCTGATCCCCGGCCACGTGGCGTTCAAAACCCGCGCCAACGCCAAAGTCTACGTGTCGGTAATGCCGGCAGCAGAAGCAGCAGAATAACCCGGTGAGGCCTAACAACCCCTGCCGGAGACCAGCTCCCCGGCAAGGCGACTAGGCAGTCAGCCGCGCGACAAGATCCAAGGGGAGCCGTCATCCGGTTCCCCTTTTGTCTTTTTCGTCGTGAGGGCGGCTGAAAATGCGACTGTACCTGAGCTCCTACCGGATCGGCGACCGCGCCGGTTCACTCCTTGCGCTCCTCGGCAATGGCCGGCACGCCGCCATCATCGAGAACGCGCTCGACAACATCTCCTCCGCGGCCCGCGATCTCTATCGCGCCGAGGCCTACGATCCGGTCTCGGAGCTAGGCTCGCTCGGCATTGCCGGCACCCCGCTCGATCTGCGCGAGTATTTCGGCGATCCCGAGGGCCTGCGCGCCCGGCTCAGCCAGTTCGATCTGGTCTGGGTCACCGGCGGCAATGCCTTCGTGCTCCGCCGCGCCATGAAGCAGTCCGGATTCGATGACGTGATTGTCGACATGCTCGACAATGACCAAATCGTCTATGGCGGTTTTTCGGCCGGTGCGGTGGTGGCGGCGCCGAGCCTCGAAGGCATCCACCTGATGGATGATCCCGACGAGGCGCCGGCCGGCTACGACCGCGAGACCATCTGGGACGGCCTCGGGCTGATCGACCATGCGATCGTGCCGCATTACCGCTCGCCGCACTCCGAAAGCGCCTCGGCGGAACGGGCAGTGCGACACCTCTGCGGCCGAGGCCTCCGCTATCGCGCGCTGCGCGACGGCGAGGTGATCGTGTGGACCGAGGATCGGATGACGTCGGTTGATCCGACGCGGAGAATTGCGTGATGAAGAAGCTGCATGACGAAGAGGACTACATTCCGAGGCGTCGGTCCCAGCTGATGGGTCCGGCCGCGCAGGCCAAGGCGCTGGCCGCGGCAACGGCCAAGCTCACCGCCCGCCGCCAGCGCGATGCCCTGCCGCATCGCATCGAGACCGCCCGGCTGGTGCTGCGTGCCCCGATCCGCGGCGACGTGCCCGATCTGGTGAAGCTCGCCGACAACAAGGCGATCGCCGAGAAGCTGTCGCGCCTGCCGCATCCCTATACGCGTGCCGACGGCATCGGCTTCGTAGAGATCATCGCGTTGCGGCCCGACCAGCGCCCCTATGCCATTACGCTCGATGACCGGCTGATCGGCGTAGTCGGGTTCACCTTCCACGACGGCGAGCTGCCCGAGATCGGCTACTGGCTGGGTGAGCCCCATTGGGGCAAGGGCATCATGAGCGAGGCGGCAAAAGGCCTCGTCGAAGCCGCCTTCGCCACGCACCTGTTCCCACGCATCAAGGCACGGGCGCTGGCCAGCAATGACGGCTCGCTGAACGTGCTCACCAAGGCCGGGTTCGTCCGCACCGGCGAAGGCACCGACCCCGCCGGCACGCTGAAGGACAAGCCGATCGTGTTCCTCGAGCTGGAGCAGCCGAAATGGAGCTGAGGACCGAACGCCTGATCCTCCGGCCGCAACGTGAGGACGACGTCGCGGCCATCATCGCTGGCCTCAACGACTACGAGGTCACCCGCTATCTCACCGTCGTCCCCTTCCCCTACACCGAAGCGGACGCCCGTGACTGGGTCGAGCGGCAGAAGCCCGCCGTCCCCGGCGAGGCGCACTTTGCCATCGAACTACCCGGCGAAGGCATGGTCGGTGGCGTCGCCATCGCCGCTGAGCTGGGCTACTGGCTGAACCGCCGCTACCATGGGCGGGGCTACATGACCGAGGCGAGCCGGGCGGTGCTGGATTGGCACTTTGCTGCCCTGCCCGATGATCTGGTGCATTCCGGCGCCCATGTCGGCAACACCGCGTCGCTCAACGTGCAGCGAAAGCTCGGCTTCATCGATACCGGCGCACCCAGCATGCGCTTAGTCCGCTCGCAGAACCGCGATATCGAGCATGTCGAAACCACACTGGTCCGCGCCGACTACGAAGCAGCGCGCCGACGATTGAGGGCCAGCTGATGGACGCGACGCTCCGCACCCCCCGCCTCACCCTGCGCCAGCCGGTACTCGACGACGCCTCGCGCATCGCCCGCTTCCTCGACAATTTCGCCGTCGCCGGCAACCTGAGCCGCGTCCCCTATCCCTATCGCCTCGCGGACGCCAAGGCATGGCTCCGCACCTGGCGGCCGGAAACCCCGGCCGGCGAGACCGGCTTCATGATCGATCTCGATGGCGAGGGGGTGATCGGCAATGTCGGCTTCCACCGCGATATCGAGGGCACCGTGATCGGCTACTGGCTGGCCCAGCCGTTCTGGAACCGCGGGCTGATGAGCGAAGCCGTCCGCGCCGCGCTCGACTGGTATTTCGAGACCACTAGCGCTCCCACCCTCGCTTCCGGGGTGTTTCACTTCAACAAAGCCTCGCTCGCCATCCAGAAGAAGGTCGGATTCGTCGAGATCGGCGCCTCCACGCGCCTTTGCCTTGCGCGCGGCGAGGAGGTGCGCCATATCGACACCGAACTGTCACGAGCCGCCTGGGCGGAACACCGCTAGGAGCATGCTGCAATGAAATTCCTCGATCAGGCGAAAGTCTTCGTCCGCTCCGGCAACGGTGGTGCCGGTGCGGTCTCGTTCCTGCGCGAGAAATTCGTCGAGTTCGGCGGCCCGAACGGCGGCAATGGCGGGCGCGGCGGCGACGTCGTCATCAAGTGCGTCGATGGGCTGAACACCCTGATCGATTATCGCTTCCAGCAGCACTTCAAGGCCGCCACCGGCACCCACGGCATGGGCAAGGATCGCCATGGCGCCAAGGGCGAGGACAGCATCCTGAAAGTGCCGGTTGGCACCCAGGTCTATGAAGAAGACAACGAGACCCTGATCATCGACTTCACCAAGGTCGGCCAGGAGATCGTGCTGCTGTCGGGCGGCAATGGCGGCTTCGGCAATGCCCACTTCAAGACCTCGGCCAACCAGGCGCCGCGCCGCGCCAATCCCGGCCTCGAAGGCACCGAGAAATGGATCTGGCTGCGCCTGAAACTGATCGCCGATGCCGGCCTCATCGGCCTGCCCAATGCCGGCAAGTCGACCTTCCTCGCTGCCGTCTCGGCGGCCAAGCCGAAGATTGCCGACTACCCCTTCACCACGCTCCACCCCAATCTCGGCGTCGTCACCATCGGCGAGCGCGACCTGGTGCTGGCCGACATTCCCGGCCTGATCGAGGGCGCGCATGAGGGCCTCGGCCTCGGCGATCGTTTCCTCGGTCATGTCGAGCGCTGCTCCATCCTCGTCCACCTGATCGACGGTACGCAGGAGGATGTGAAAACCGCCTACAAGACCATCCGCGGCGAACTCGCGGCCTATGCCGAAGGCCTCGCCGAGAAGCCCGAAATCGTCGTGTTGAACAAGATCGACGCTATCGACGCCGACGAGATCAAGGAAAAGGTCAAAATCCTGAAGCGCGCCAGCAAGGCCGAGGTCTTCACCTGCTCCGGTGTCACCGGCGAGGGCGTCGACAAGGTGCTCTACCGCATCGTCGCGCAGATGGATGCCGACAAGGCCGCGCGCGACGAACTCGAACGCCGCAAGGCCGAGCCCAGCTGGGTGCCCTGATGGCCAACGCGCTCGCGCCCTATCGGCGCCTGACCATCAAGATCGGCTCCGCCCTCCTCGTCGACGGCACGACCGGCAAGTTGCGCGCCGAGTGGCTGGCGTCGCTTGCCGCTGATCTCGCCGCGCTGAAGGCCGACGGCGTGTCGCTGGTCATCGTTTCCTCCGGCGCCATCGCACTTGGCCGACGGTTGCTGAAACTCGACGCCAAGGCCCTGCCGCTGGAGCAGAGCCAGGCCGCCGCCAGCGCCGGGCAGATCGCCTTGTCGCAGGCCTGGGCCGCCGCTCTTGCCGAGCACGGCATTGTCACCGGCCAGATCCTGCTGACGCCCAACATCACCGAGGAACGCCGCTACTTCCTCAACGCCCGCACCACCATTTCGACGCTGCTCGGGCTTGGCGCCATTCCGATCATCAACGAGAACGACTCCGTCGCCACCGCCGAGATCCGCTACGGCGATAACGATCGCCTCTCGGCCCGCGTCGCCACGATGATCGAGGCCGACTGCCTGATCCTCCTCTCCGATGTCGACGGCCTCTACACCGCCCCGCCCGCCAAGGACCCGAACGCTGAGCACCTCGGCTTCGTCGCCGCCATCACCCCGGAGATCGACGCCATGGCCGGCGGCGCCGCCAGCCATCTGAGCCGCGGCGGCATGACCACCAAGATCGAGGCCGGCAAGATCGCGACGCAGGCCGGCACGGCGATGATCATCGCCAAGGGCACCGAGAACCACCCGCTGCGGGCCCTCACCGAAGGCGGGCGCCACACCCTGTTCGCCCCCGCCGAGAGCCGGGCCCAGGCGCGCAAGCGCTGGATCATGGGCCATCTCGAACTGCTCGGCGCCATCCACGTCGATGCCGGCGCCGCCCGCGCCCTGCTGTCCGGCAAGAGCCTGCTGCCGATCGGCGTCACCCGCGTCACCGGCGATTTCGATCGCGGCGATGCGGTTGCCATCTTCGATGCCGATGGCCGCGAGATCGCCCGCGGCCTCGCCGGTCTCGGCCGCGAGCAGG
>JBKJMF010000536.1:0-2519 GCA_046596525.1 Devosia sp.
TGTCGTTGAAGAGACCCGGCATTACCACTGCCAGCGCTTCGAAGGCGCCGAACAGCAATGCCGCCAGCAGGGCGCCGACCGGATGGCGGGCGCCGAGCAGCACGGCGCCGAGAGCGATGAAGCCGCGGCCGGCGGTCATGTCGCGGGTGAAGCCGACATAGTTGAACATGGCGAGCTGGGCGCCGCCGAGGCCGGCGAGGGCGCCTGAGACCACGAGGCTGAGGGTGCGCACCACGTTGACCGGGATGCCGGCGGCTTCTGGCGCGGCCGGGTACTCGCCGACGCCGCGCAGCCACAGGCCCCAGGGCGTGCGGTAGAGGAAGTACCAGATGGCGAAGACCAGGAAGGCCGCGAGCCAGCTCAGCACCGAGTGGCCGCTCAGGAACGCCTTGAGCGTCGGGCCAATCGCCGGGATGTTGGCGAGGAAGCTTAGATCGACCGCCGGGACGGCTTTGCTCTGCAGGTTAATCGAGGTGCCCTTGTCACCGCCCGTGGCGATGGCGAGGGCGAACACCGTGCCGCCGGCCGCAAGGATGTTGATGGCGAAGCCGACGAGGATGATGTCGGCCTTCAGCCGGTAGGCGAAGAACGCCATGAGCAGCCCGAGCAGGGCGCCGGCGCCGAGCCCGGCGGCGACCGCCACGTACCACGGGGCATAGACCGAGACGATCACCGCGGTGAGGCAGCCGATCAGCATCATGCCCTCGAGTGCCACGTTTAGCGCGCCCGAGAGATCGGCGATCAGCCCGCCCAGCGTCGCCAGGAGCAGCGGCGTGGTGGTGCGGATGACGGTGACGAAGAAGGTGGCCGAAAAGACCGTGATGAACAGTTCCATCATTTGGCGGCACCCCCGGCGGTGGCCGGCGCAACTGACGGCGACGGACTGCGCTTGAACAGCCGCGTGATGAAGTTGAGCGAGAAGGACGAGCTGACGAGCAGGATGATGATCGCAGTGACGACGCCGATCACCTCGGCCGGCACGTCGGTGCGGATGTTCATCAGCTGCGCGCCTTGCCTCAGATAGCCGTAGAACAGCGCCACGATCGGCACCGCCAGCGGCCGGCTGCGGGCGACGATCGCAACGAGGATGCCCTCGAAGGCGAGGCCGCCTTCGAACAGCACCGTCAGCTTGCCGTAGCCCTGGCCCTGCACGAACATCGAGCCGAGCAACCCGCCCAGTGCGCCAGAGGCGGTCATCGCCGAGACCATGATGAAGGTCGCCTTGATGCCGGAATACTCGGCGAAGCGGGCGTTGTGGCCGACCAGCCGCAGCTTCAGGCCCCAGCTGGTGCGGTAGAGCGCAAACCACACCACCAGCACCGCGACAAGCGCGAAGACCAGCCCGAGGTCGAGCCGGGTGACGTTGAGCCCGTCGAACTTGATCAGCTGCGGGAACACCGCGCTATCGGGGAAATCGTTGGTGGTGAGGACGCCCGGCTGCGGCTTGGGCAGGCTGGTGCGGACGAGGAAGTTGCAGGTCTCGATGGCGATGTAGTTGAGCATCAGCGACGAGACGATCTCGTTGGCGCCGAGCTTGGCCTTGGCGATGCCGGGCAGGAACCCGTAGACCGCGCCGGCCAGCATGGCGGCAGTGATGCCGAGCGGAATGCCGGCCCAGCTGGCGCCGAGCGGCGACAGCGCCACATAGCTGGCGGCCAGTGCGCCGATATAAACCTGGCCCTGCACGCCCATGGCGAACTGGCGGGCCTGGAACACCAGTGAGAAGGCGAGGCCGGTGACGGTGAGCTTGGCGACGTCGTCGAGCCACAACCCGATGGTCCGGGGCTTGGAGGCCGGCGCGGTGAGAAGCTGGGTAATGGCGTCGAGCGGCGCCTTTGAGGTGAGCAGCACGATGACGAAGGTGACCACCAGCGCGATGACCAGCGCGCCGAGGGCGCGGCCGATTTCGCGGCGAATGGTCTTCCAGCGCGAAGCGCGGTCGATGGCCGGGAGAGCGCTCATTTGAGGGCCACCTTCATTTCGTCTGCGGTCTGGGTCGAGAGTCCGAGCATGTAGGTGCCGAGCGTTTCCGGGGTCAGGTCCGGTGTGTTGAGGAAGGCGGCAACGATCTTGCCGCGATACAAGACGATCAAGCGATCGCTCAGCGCCAGCAACTCCGACAAGTCGGCGGAGCTGAGCAGCACCGCCGCGCCGTTGTCGCGCGCGTCGGTGATGGTGCGCCAGATGAACTGGGTGGCGCCGAGATCGACGCCGCGGGTCGGCTGGTTGACCAGCAGGAGCTTGGGCTGCTCGCTGAGTTCGCGCGCCACCACCACCTTCTGCATGTTGCCGCCCGAGAGCGTACTGACGGCGGCGGATGGCCCACCGACGCGGATCGAGAAGCGCTCGATCAGCTTGTTCGCATTGGCCTTGATGGCCTTGAGATCGAGCAGGCCGTTGCGCACGTACCGCTTGTCGTTGAGCCGGGTCGCGACGAGGTTCTCGGCGACTGTCGAGCCGGTCGAGAGTCCTTCGGCGATGCGGTCTTCGGGGATCGAGGCGAGGCCGAGGCCGCGCCG
>JBKJMF010000584.1:0-5098 GCA_046596525.1 Devosia sp.
CCGATCCGCAGATCTTCGGCGACAAGCTCGAGTTCTCCGCGCCGCGCCTGTTCAAGATGACCCGCTCGAAGGCCTACCTGTTCGGTGGCGTCGAGATCCGCTGGTCCTGCGACGAGAACCTCGTTGCCGCCGACGTGCCGGCCAAGGCTACCTTCCACTTCCCCGGCGGCCTGCGCGACTTCCTCGCCAACCGCATCGAGGGCGAGCCGCGCATCGCCGAGGACATCTTCTCGGGCACCATCGGCCGGCCCGGCACGCACGGCGCCGTCGAGTGGGCCATCGCCTGGTGCCTTGGCGACGGGTTCGTCAATTCTTACTGCAACACCATCCCGACCGCCGACGGCGGTACGCACGAACAGGGCCTCCGCGTCGCCCTGCTCCGCGGCCTCCGCAACTACGCCGAGCTGAGCGGCAACAAACACGCCGCCCAGCTCACCGCCGAGGACGTGCTGGTGCAGTGTTCGGCGATGCTCTCGGTGTTCGTCCGCGAGCCGGAGTTCGTTGGCCAGACCAAGGACAAGCTGAGCTCCGGCGAAGCTACCCGCATCGTCGATACCGCGCTGCGCGACCCATTCGACCACTGGCTTGCCGCCTCGCCCAACCAGGCCAGCAAGCTGCTCGACTGGGCGATCGAGCGCGCCGAAGAACGGCTGCGCCGCAAGAAGGAGAAGGAGGTCGATCGCCAGTCGGCGACCAGAAAGCTCCGCCTTCCGGGCAAGCTCGCCGACTGCACCCAGTCGGCCGCCCAGGGCGCCGAAATCTTCATCGTCGAGGGCGACTCGGCCGGTGGCAGCGCCAAGCAGGCGCGCGACCGCAAGAGCCAGGCCATCCTGCCGCTGCGCGGCAAGATCCTCAACGTCGCCGGCGCCACCCGCGAAAAGATGCATGCAAACCAGACCATCGCCGATCTGATCCAGGCGCTGGGCTGTGGCACGCGCGAGCGCTATCGCGAAGACGAGTTGCGCTACGACAAGGTCATCCTGATGTCGGACGCCGACGTCGACGGCGCCCACATCGCTTCGCTGCTGATGACCTTCTTCTTCCAGGAGATGCCCAAGCTGATCGACGGCGGCCACCTCTACCTGGCCCTGCCGCCGCTGTTCCGGATCAGCTCCGGGCCCAAGGTGCTCTACGCGATGAACGATGCCCATCGCGACCGGCTGCTGGAGACCGAGTTCAAAGGCAAGAAGGTCGACATCAGCCGCTTCAAGGGCCTCGGCGAAATGCCCTACGCGCACCTGCGCGAGACCACGATGGACAAGAAAACCCGTACCCTGCTGCAGGTGAAGGTGCGCCAGGACGTCGAAGAGACGCGCTCGGCCGTCGACCGCCTGATGGGCAACCGGCCGGAAGCACGCTTCGAGTTCATCCAGGAAAACGCAGCGTTCGTCACGGACCTGGATATTTAGCCCACTCTTTCCCATCCGGCCGTCACACCCAGCAAGTTTCGCGACAGTCTTTGGCGCCGCAATTAACTCCGCCCTCTCAAATCCCGTTGACTCGCAAAGGGTTTCCACTATGTTCCGGGCGCGTCGCGCGCGGCCTCGGATAGGGCGGTATCCGCTTCGGCAAGCGCAAGGCGAGGCCCGCGTTCTGGGCTTATTGCTGCGACCATACGTCGACCCGCACCTTCTCAAGTAGCTGCCCGTCGACTTGCCTTCCCTACTTGAGCGGACCACTGATTTGGCAAATGACTTTTCCGGGCTCGGGCTGAGCACCAAGGTGATCGAGGCGGTCGCCGCTGCCGGTTACACCAAGCCCACCGATATCCAGGCCGAAGCGATCCCGCTCGTCCTGCAAAAGCGCGACATCATCGGCATCGCCCAGACCGGCACCGGCAAGACCGCGTCTTTCGTGCTGCCGATGCTGACGCTGCTGGAAAGCGGCCGCGCCCGTGCCCGTATGCCCCGTACGCTCATTCTCGAACCGACGCGCGAACTCGCGGCGCAGGTGCACGAGAACTTCGAGAAGTACGGCAAGAACCACAAGCTCAACGTCGCGCTGCTGATCGGCGGCGTCTCGTTCGAAGAGCAGAACAAGAAGCTCGATCGCGGCGCTGACGTGCTGATCGCTACTCCCGGCCGTATGCTCGACCAGTTCGAACGCGGCCGCATCCTCTTGACCGGCGTCGATATTCTCGTCATCGACGAAGCCGACCGCATGCTCGACATGGGCTTCATTCCTGACATCGAGCGCATCTGCGGCCTGCTCCCGGCGCGCCGGCAGACCCTGTTCTTCTCGGCCACCATGCCGCCGGAGATTCAGCGGCTGACCAGCCGGTTCCTGCGCGATCCGATCAAGATCGAAGTGGCGCGGCAGAACTCTGTGGTCGAGACCATCGAACAGCGCGTCGTCCGCGTTTCGGGCAAGCCCGAGGAAAAGCGCGACGCGCTGCGCCGGCTGATCCGCGGCGAAGAGAACCTCAAGAACGCGATCATCTTCTGCAATCGCAAGCGCGATGTGGCGACCCTCGCCCGTTCGCTCGAGCGGCATGGCTTCTCGGCTGCAGGGCTACATGGCGACATGGACCAGAAGAGCCGCATGGAGACACTCGACAGCTTCAAGACCGACAAGCTGAAGCTGCTGATCGCCAGCGACGTCGCGGCCCGCGGCCTCGATATCCCGGCGGTGAGCCACGTCTTCAATTTCGACGTGCCGACCCATGCCGAAGACTATGTGCACCGCATCGGCCGTACCGGCCGGGCCGGTCGCTCGGGTGTGGCGATCACGCTCGCGACCCCGTCCGACGGCAAGTACATCGACGCCATCACCAAGCTGATCGGCAAGGACATTCCCGAGGTAAAGCTGGGCGGCGGAGCGTCGGTCGGACGCGCCGAAGCAACCCCTGCCAGTGCGGAGGAACGCCGCGAGACCCGCGGGTTGCGCGAAGGCCGCGGACGTCGTGGCGGCCGTGGAACGCGCGAAACCACCGCGCCACGCGAGGCCGTTGCATCGAAGGCAAACGCTGTACCGCAGGAAGCACCGGCGGCTCAGGAAAAGCCTGCACCGCAGGAAACCCACGAGCCGCGCAGCGAGCGAACTGAGCGGTCACGCCGTCCGGCCCGGAATGAGACGCCTCGCAACGAGGCGCCACGTAACGACGCCCCTCGCAATGAGGCGCGCCGCGACAACAATCGCGGCAACGGCGCCGGGAAACCGGCTCGCGAACCGCGCGCTGACCATGTCGAGGGGATCGTTGCCGATTCGCCTTTCGGCTCGGATGGTCCGATTCCCGCGTTCCTGCTGCGGAAATAGCCGCGATCAACAGACTTCGTGCGCCGATCTGCGTAGAATACCCAGCAGATGAGAGTGTTTTTACGCGCCGTTAATCCTGAAAGACAGACAATGCCGCCTGAACGACCGGCGGCGACCGGTGCTTGGGGGAACGGTGTCAGAGCAGGAATTCAGACGGGCTCTCGGATACGCGAACTCGGCGATCGACCTGCTGAAGCGCGCGACGATTCCGCCGTACCCGCAGTTCTATGAGCTGCTTTATACTTATGCGACGGGCATCAACCCGGCGCTGAACGCCCGCATCAATGCCATCTTCCGCGATGGCCACGCCACTGCGGACATCGCGGAGCGGCTCTACAACGAGTTCCTCCGGTCACAGGATGCCAACGAGCGCATCTCCAGCGTCTCCGAGCGCATGTCGCACCGCATCGTCGCCATCCACGGCGCCATCGACACCGCGATGACCACGGCGAATGCCTATTCGGCATCGCTACAGGTCGCCAGCGGCGACCTCAGTGCCGACGACCTCGATACCTCGGGACTGCGCGCGCTGGCCAACACCCTGCTCGCCGAAACTCGCCGCATGCAGGACGCCAACCAGCAGCTCGAGACGAACCTCGCCGCCTCGCGCGACGACATCGAAGCGCTGCAGCGCGACCTCGATGACGTGCGGCGCGAAGCTCTGCTCGATCCGCTGACCAAGGTCTACAACCGCAAGGCCTTCGACGATGGCCTGTTGCGCGCCGTGAGCCGCGCCGAAGAGCATGGCGACCACCTCTGCCTGATGCTGCTCGATATCGACCATTTCAAGCGCTTCAACGACACCTGGGGCCACCAGACCGGCGACCAGGTGTTGCGCCTCGTCGCCATGACGCTGAAATCCAATATCAAGGGCAAGGACATCGCGGCCCGTTATGGCGGCGAGGAGTTCGCGGCCGTGCTGCCCGATACCGATCTCGAAGGCGCGATGATCCTCGCGGATAACATCCGCAAAGCGATCCAGGCCAAGGAACTGCTGAAGCGTTCGACCAACGAGAAGCTCGGCCGCGTCACCGCGTCATTCGGCGTGGCGATGTACCGGCCGGAGGATACGCCCTCCACGCTGATCGAGCGCGCCGACCGGTGCCTCTATGCTGCCAAACACCGCGGCCGCAACATGGTGGTGGGCGAGATGGACCTCAAGGACGAGGACATCGTCGCGGCCTGACGGTCAGGCGCCGCCGGGGGTGGTCTCGACGCCGAGCGAGCGCAACGCGTCCCAGTAGCCCGGATAGGTCTTCCCCACGCAGTCCGGATCGAGGATCGAGATCCCGCCGATCTTCAGCGCGACCAGCGCAAAGCTCATGGCGATGCGGTGATCCTCGTAGGTCTCGATGCGGGTTCGAGCGTTGCGCTGCTTCAGGTCGATGAGGCGCGGGTCGGAAGAAACCACGAGATCGTCGCCCTCCTCAACCGCATCCGGCCTGGTCGGAAGAAACCACGAGATCGTCGCCCTCCTCATGCGCCAGACCAGGCCGGATGCGGTTGAGCTCGGTGGAGAGCGCTGTGATGCGATCGCATTCCTTGACCCGCAGGTTGGCAATGCCGACGAAACGCACCGGGGTCTCGTTGAATGCGGCGAGCACGGCCAGCGTCGGCACGGCATCCTGCATCTGCGAGCCGTCGATGACTGCCGGCATGCGCGGAAACATACGGATGATCTTCGCCGCCTCGGCGTCGGGCTGGGTAAAGGCCTCCATCGGCACGCCGAGGTCGATCTTGCCACCAGTCAGCGCTTCGGCGGCCCAGAGATAGGTCGCCGCCGATGCATCGGGCTCGATATGGAAATCGGTCGCCTTGTAGCCGGTCGGCTGCACTTTCCAGG
>JBKJMF010000063.1:0-5050 GCA_046596525.1 Devosia sp.
GGCGCCAAGCTCCAGGAACTGCTGTTCTGGGTGAAGCAGGTGAGCCACCGCTATCGCGGCGCCCTGCTTTCGACGTTCCTGCGCGACGCGGGCTACGCCTTTTCGCAGATCGGCAACTTCGTCGAGCGGGCCGACAACACGGCGCGCATCCTCGATATGAAGTACTACGTGCTCTTGCCGCGCGCTACCATGGTGGGCGGCGATGTCGATATCCAGCAGTGGACGATGATCCTCCGCGCAGCATCGGCGCATCGCAGCTACCGGCACGTCTACCATGACCGCTACAAGGCCTGGAACATCGCCGACTACCTGATCCTGAGGCCGGAAATGCCGCGCTCGCTGATCTTCTGCGTGCAGTGGATCAACCGCACCATCGACATGCTCGAGGAGATTTATGGCGAGCGCACCGCCGGGCACGACGCCGCGGACGCGGTGACGGCGCTGCTGACGGATACCAGCGTCGACAAGATCTTCGAGCATGGCCTGCACGAATTTCTCACCGAGTTCATCGACCGCAACAACCGGATGACGAACGCCCTCGCCGAAAGCTACAGCTTTTACTGATGAAGATCGCAATCCGACATTCGATGAGCCTGGCGCTCGGCCCCGGCATCACCCGCAGCGTGCAGCATTTGCTGCTGACCCCGCAGACCGGGCCGACCCAGACGGTGCGCGAGTGGTCGATCGAGATGCCCGGCTTTGCCGAGGCGGCGAAGTTCATCGACGCCTTCGGCAACAAGGCGCAGCTGGTGAGCCAGTCGAAGCCCGAGGCCGAGCTGGTGATCACGGTCGCGGGCGTGGTCGATACGATCGACCGCAACGGGGTGATCGGCCGGGTGCAGGGCGACATTCCACCGGCGCTGTATCGGCGCCCTACTCCGGCGACCAAGGCGGCGGGGGCGATCACGAGCAAGTTCCGTACAGCGCCGAAGACTGGGCAGGATCGTATCGCGCTGCTGCATGGGCTGATGGAGCGGGTGGCGGAGGTGATTGGCGGTGGCGAGCAGACGCAGTCGCAGGATGGGCAGAGCCAGAGCCAATCGCAGGGTGGCGCCGAACAGCCGGCCGCAAGCGAGTACGCGCACGCTTTCATCGGTGCAGCGCGCGGGCTCGATATCCCCGCGCGCTACGTCACCGGCTACCTCTACGGCAGCGACGCCGAGCCGCCGGCTCTGCACGCCTGGGCGGAGGCCTGGGATGACGGGCTGGGCTGGATCGGGTTTGACGCCATGCTGGAACTCTGCCCGACCGACCGGCACGTGCGGCTAGCCGTCGGGCTCGACGCGACCTCGACGATGCCGGTTCGCGCGCATCCGGCGGTGGGTACACCGCAGGTGCTGGTGATGAGCGTCGAGGCGGCGCAGTAACCACTAAAGTCCCAGCAGATACAGCCAGCCGCTGACCGTCAGCACTGACAGCACCGTCGAGATCAGGATGGTGTTGGCGGCGATGTGGACGCTGCGATTGTAGTAGGTGGCAAAGACGTAGACGTTGATGCCCGCCGGCATGGCGGCCAGCAGCACGCCGTAGCGGGCGAGGTCGTGGTCGATGTGGAGGATCGGCACCATGATCACCCAGGCGATGGCCGGCTGCACCAGCAGCTTCAAGAGTGACATGGTGAGCGATTGGCCCCAGCTATCGCTGAGCTTGTAGTCGTTCAGCGCGCCGCCGAGGCCGAACAGCGCGGCGGGGGTCACGGCCGCCGCCATCATGATGATGAAGGCTTCGGCAGGTTCGATCAGCGTGACGTTCATCAGGTTGGCGGCGGCGCCCAGCGCGATGCCCCAGAGCAGCGGGTTGGCGACGACGCGCATCAGCGCCACGCCGAGGGTCTTCAGCAGCGGCGCGCCATCGCGGCGCAGCAGTTCCATGGTGAGCATGCCGGCGGTGATCAGCACCGGGGCGTGGAAGGCGATGATCGAGAACGCGGTGGCGAGCGCCTCCTGCCCATAGGCGCGCTGCACCACGGGGATACCGATCAGCACGGTGTTGGTGAAGGTCGCCGAGAAGCCCGAAGCGACGGCCTCACCCGGCTTGTTGCGGAACAGCCTCGCCGACACCACGATGCCGAGGATGAACACGACGATGGCGCCGACGTAGAACGGCACGATGACGCCCCAGTTGAACGTCGTCGAAAAGTCCGAGTGCAGCATGGCGTTGAACAACAGGCACGGGGTCGCGAAGTTGTTCACGAACACCACCAGCCCGCGCACCCCCTCGGAGGGAAACAGCCGCAGCCGCACGGCGACATAGCCCAGCGCGAGGATGGCGAAGACCGGCAGGATGACGTTGAGAATGGCGAGCATGGGCGGCCGGTCGGGAGGGGTAGTTCGTAGTGCACGGGATGGTGGCGGGGGTCAATAAGTCAATGGCTGACCGTTGATTTGTGTACATAACTAATGTACATACTCCAAGTCTGCGCATGACGTGCAGAATCCTCGGAACGGGTAGGCACGTCATGGAATTCGAATGGGACAGGCAGAAACGCCTCTACGCGCTGGAGAAGCATGGTGTCGATTTTCGCGACGCGCTGCTTATCTTCGATGACTTTGTGCTGACGCGCCGCGACGTTCGAAGGGACTATGGCGAGGAGCGCTTGATCTCGGTCGGCATGGTGGGAGAGCATTGCTACGTCGTCGTGCACACCAATCGAAGCGATCGAGTACGGATTATTTCTGCATGGTTAGGAGGCCGACGTGAGCAAAGAGATTATCGAGCGGGCCTCGCTCGACGAAATCCGGAAAATGAAGGATGAGGGCAAGTTGCTGCCGCCGGGCCCTGGCCTTCGCGAAGAACTGCCACCTGGCTTCTGGGACGAGGCGCAGCTTGTGCCCCCCAGAACGCTGCTCACTTCCGTCCATCTTAACCTCGACCCCGAGGTATTCGCGTTCTTCAAGTCGCGGGGCAAAGGTCACCTGACGCGGATGCAGAACGTGCTCAAGGCTTATGTCAGGGCCCACACCAAGTAGGCCCAGTCGGGCCAATCGGGTCAATATTCACATTGATCCCGTGCCGGTTCGTCCCCTAGATCGCGGGTAGGCAAACCGCATCCAGGACTTCAGCATGACCGCCCCCGTTCCCGTCGATATCTTCGTCATCGGCGGCGGGGTGAACGGTACCGGCATCGCGCGCGACGCGGCGGGGCGCGGGTATTCGGTGATGCTGGCGGAGATGCACGACCTTGCCTCGGGCACCTCGTCGGCGGCGACCAAGCTGGTGCATGGGGGCCTGCGCTATCTCGAGCACTACGAGTTCCGGCTGGTGCGCGAGTCGCTGATCGAGCGCGAGGTGCTGTGGGCCTCGGCGCCGCACATCATCTGGCCGCTGCGGTTCGTCCTGCCGTACGAGAAGAACCTCCGTCCGGCGTGGCTGCTGCGGGTTGGTCTGTTCATCTACGATCACCTCGGCGGCCGGAAACTACTGCCGGCGACGAAGACGCTGGACCTGACCACGGATCCGGCGGGACGGCCGCTGAAGCCGGGCCACACCGTGGCGTTCGAGTATTCGGATGGCTGGGTGGATGATGCGCGGCTGGTGGCGCTCAACGCCCGCGACGCTGCCGACAAGGGTGCGACGGTGCTGACACAGACCCGCGTGGTTTCGGCGCGGCGCGAGAATGGGCTGTGGAGCATCGAGATGGAAGGCCCGGGCGGCGAGCGGCGGACAGCCCACGCGAAGCTGCTGGTCAATGCCGCCGGGCCGTGGGTCGACCACGTGATCCGCGAGGCGGTGGGGCGGAACGAGGCGCACCATGTGCGGCTGGTCAAAGGCAGCCATATCGTGGTGAAAAAGCTGTTCGACCACGACCGTTGCTATTTCTTCCAGAACGCCGATGGCCGCATCTTCTTCGCCATCCCCTATGAGGGCGACTACACGCTGATCGGCACCACCGACATGGACTACGAGGGCGACCCGACCGGCGTGAAGATCAGCGACGAGGAGATCGACTATCTCTGCGCCGCGGCGAGCGAGTATTTCATCCGGCCGGTGACGCGCGACGAGATCGTCTGGACCTACTCCGGGGTGCGGCCGCTGTTCGACGATGGCGCCAGCGCCGCGCAGGAAGCGACGCGCGACTACGTGCTGAAGACCGAGGGCGAGGCCGGCAACGGACCGCTGATCAACATCTTTGGCGGCAAGCTGACGACGCACCGGCGGCTCAGCGAGCAGGTGGTCGACAAGATCGACGCGCTGCTGGGCGCCAAGGGGCCGCGCTGGACCAAAACCGCGCACCTGCCGGGTGGCGACTTTCCGCCCACAGCGTTCGATGCCGAGGTGCGGAAGCTGGCGGCGAAGAAGAAGAACCTCGATGCACCGTTCATCCGGCGTCTGGTGCGGGCATATGGCACGCTCGCAGCCGATGTGCTTGGTGAGGCGCAGACCACCGGCGAACTCGGGGAGCATTTCGGCACGACGCTTTATGCGCGCGAGGTCGATTACCTGATGGATCGAGAATGGGCGCGGACGGCCGACGACGTGCTATGGCGTCGGTCGAAGCAGGGGCTGAAGTTTACAGCAAACGAGAAGGCGGAACTGGCCAGGTACATGGCCGAACGCCTCGTTGAAATGGGGACGAGACAATGAGCGGGAACATCCTCGCGATCGACCAGGGCACGACCTCGAGCCGGGCCATCATCTTCGACGAAAAGCAGAAGATAGCTGGCTTAGGCAAGATGGAGTTCACCCAGCATTTCCCGCAGGACGGCTGGGTCGAGCACGTCCCCGAGGAGATCTGGGCGACGGCGCTGTGGAGCGCCAAGACGGCGATCAAGAAGGCCAATATCAAGCCCTCCGAGATTGCGGCGATCGGCATCACAAACCAGCGCGAGACCACCATCGTCTGGGATCGCAAGACCGGCAAGGCGATCCACAATGCCATTGTCTGGCAGGACCGCCGGACCAGCAAGCTTTGCGAGAAGCTGAAGAAGGCCGGCCATGAGCCGCTGATCAACAAGAAGACCGGGCTGCTGCTCGACCCGTATTTCAGCGCCACCAAGCTCGCCTGGATCCTCGACAACGTGCCGGGTGCGCGGAAGCGCGCCGAAAAGGG
>JBKJMF010000084.1:0-3160 GCA_046596525.1 Devosia sp.
GCTGAACGTCTTCGGCATCCTCGATGCCTGGTACGCGATGAGCGACATGGTGAGGAACGCCGCCGGCAATGTGAGCGCGGCCGAAAAGAGCTTCATCCCCAAGGGCGAGTGGCCCAAGGTGACCCGCGTGGCGCGGGTTTGGGTGGTGATCTACCTCGCCACCGCCCTCACCGCCATTCTGATGCAATCCATCCTGCCGCTCATGCTGATCGGGCTGCCGCGCCTCTATGGCTGCTGGCACATGGTGATGGTCGGGCTGCTGCAGCATGGCGGACTGGCCGAAGACGTCACCGATCACCGGCTGAATACCCGGACGGTGCTCATGAACCCCATAAGCCGCTTTCTCTATCACGACATGAACTATCACGTTGAGCACCACATGTTCCCGGTGGTGCCCTACCATGCGCTGGAAAAGCTGCACCAGACGATCAAGCACGACCTGCCGCCGCCGACCCCGTCGATCATCGCCGGCTATCGCGAGATGATCCCGATCTGGCTCCGCCAGCTCCGGGGCGAGAACATCTCGGTCCGGAAGGAACTACCGCCCACCGCCAAGCCATACCGCGAGGACTTGCAGGTCGACGTGCCCATGACCGGCGCCGGACCGGCCGAGTAAGCTGGCCTCAGGCTGGCCGCTTGAACTTGCGGACGCGGAACGACAGCATGATCAGCAACACGCCGGCGAAGATCGAGTAGCCGGCGATCGTCCAGATCAGCGACAGCGCGCCGGCTCCGGGCTGGAACAGCAGCAATAGGCCGAAGGCAATGGTGAGCAGACCGAACAGGCCCAGCACCCACTCACCCTCGATTTCCTTGCGCGCCTGGATGGCGCCCCAGATGGTCAAGACGCCAATGATCACCGCCCAGATGCCGATGAACAGCAGCAGGATGAAGGTCGTCATGCCCGGCCAGAAGAATGCCGCAAGACCGGCGAGGATGCTCACCACGCCGCTGATCGCCAGCCACCAGCGCGCGCCCATCGCCCTTGCCCCACGCCCCGAGATCGCCGCCCACAGCGCGAACACGCCGTCGACGAGAGTGTAGGCGCCCCACAGCAGGGTGAGTGAGATCAGGGTGATGGCGGGCCAGAAGATGGCAAGTACGCCGAAGGCGATGGCCGCGATGCCACGCAACAGGAGCAACCACCAGTTATCGCCGAGCATGGCGCGGAAGGGCCCACCCAGTGGAAAGTCTGTCGTTCCGGAAGTCTGCGTGTCGGCCATGGCGCTTCTCCACTGTTCGCGGAAAAACCCTCGGGATCTCCGAGAGTTCCCGCTGCAATGCTAACAGAGTCTCCGCCTGGCTAAAAAGCCAAACGTCTTTCGAAATACCCCGTAGAGCGTCTGCCCAATCGACAGCCTCGGGTTGGGCGCGCGCGGCGCATCAACCAACGCAACGATCTAGTTTGCGACACACTCGTCACAAAACTTCGTAGTGCAATGATCTTACTATGGTAATCAATGACGTCGCACACATCGTGCCAGTATTAGACAGCAACCCGCCCCCGCTATATGATCCTCGCAGCAATGGGGGCGATGATGAAGCGGTATCAGAGCGACTATGCGATGCGGGCGGCCGACAAGCGGCGTCTGCGGATATATGCCACCGATCCAATGAGCGGCCGGCGAGCCCCGTACCGGATCAGTATCGACATCGACAACGAGCCCGATCTCAGGAGCGGCCCGCGCGGGGCCCTGGTCGAAGTCTTCGACTACGATGCCTGGAACCAGCAATACTATCCGTCGGTCAACCTGAACGAGCCGGCGCTGCTGATGGAAAGCGGTCTCGCCCCCAGCGAGTCCGATCCGCGGTTCCACCAGCAGATGGTTTACGCCGTGGCGATGAAGGTCATCGACAGCGCCCGCCGCGCCCTTGGCCGGCCCCTCACCTTCTATCGCAGCGAGAGCCGACCCCGCCTGCGGCTGTTTCCGCACGCCTTCTATGGTCGCAACGCCTTCTTCGACCATAAGCTGAACGCGATCCTGTTCGGCTACTTCGAAGCCGATCCCAATGCCCCAGGCCAGAACATTCCGAGCCAGACCGTCTTCACCTGCCTGTCGCACGACATCATCGCCCACGAGATGACGCACGCCATCGTGCACCGGCTGCGCCCCTACTTCCTCGAAGCCACCAATATCGACGTCCTTGCCTTCCACGAAGCGTTCTCGGACATCATCGCACTGTTCCAGCGCTTCTCGTATCGCGAGCTGCTGGTCGAACATATCCAGGCCTCCGACGGCGAGCTGCAGAAGTCGAAGATGCTCATGGAACTGGCGCAGCAGTTCGGCCAGGCGACCGGTACGGGACGAGGCCTGCGCTCCGCCATCGACAAGGATCCGAGCCCGGCGAATCTCGCCAAGGCGCGAGAGCCACACGCGCGCGGCGCAATCCTCCTGAGCGCGGTCTTTGCCGGCTACATCAAGGCATTCCAGAATCGCACCGCGGACCTGTTGCGCATCGCTACGGGCGGCTCGGGCCAATTGCCGCGCGGCCGCCTTCACCCCGACCTGGTGAACCGGCTCGCGGCGGAAGCGGCCGCCCTGTCGGACCGGTTCCTGCGCATGTGCTTCCGCGCTTTCGACTACATGCCGCCGGTGGACGTGACCTTCGGCGATTTCCTGCGAGCCCTCGTCACCTCCGATTTCGAGCTCAATCCCGCGGACCCTGACGAGGTCCGCTTCGGGGTTATCGAAGGATTTCGCGAGCGCGGCATTTATCCTGCGGGAGTGCAATCGCTGGCGGAGGAGGCGCTGCTGTGGCCGAACCAGCTCACCGGCGTGCCGGAGCCGCAGCGGCTCTCTCCCGAACTCCTCGAGCACGCGCGGCGGGTGCTCAACTCATCCGCCAGCATTCTCGACCAGGCACGGCCGGCGCGCCGCGGCTCGCAGCGCACCAGCGAGCCCACCGAGGACGCGGCGCGGACCTACCAGAGTGCAGTGATCGAGGAATCCAACGAGGAGACATCGCCACCGCCTCCTCCCGATGCAGCAAAGAACCTTTTCTACGTCTTGCTCAACGCCTATGCCGTAACGAACGCACCTTCGCTCGGCCTCGATCCGAACCAGTCGATAGCCGTGGCGGGCTTCCACGGCATCCATCGCATCGCCGCCGACCAGCGGCTGGTTCGGATCGAGGCCGAGCGAAGGTGCGTTCGTTACGG
>JBKJMF010000209.1:0-6836 GCA_046596525.1 Devosia sp.
ATGCGCCCCGGCCCTGGGTGGCATAGGCCCAAAACCCCGGCCGGCCGGCGAGGCGTGAGCCTCATTCATTCGCGGACTACCGCTACGGGGCAAACGCCTCGCCGGTCCCGCTTCGTCTGCCCCAAAACCCGAAGCCGAGAGGCCGCCGGGCGCCTCGCCACGTCAACTTCCTGAACGCCGGATGAATCCCTCGTGACGTTTTTGCAACAGCAAGTTTGAATCCCGTTGGCCACCCCTGCCGGTCAACGTTTTGCAGAGGATCGCCGCCACAATCTGACCCTAAAAGAAGCAGAGGACAAAACACGGTCGGGCTGCGACGAATGACCGGAGCAATTGCTTCCGGATCGAACCATTCGCGTGCTTCCCGCCCTTGTGCCTTGTCGGGCCGAAGATCATAAACGGCGCCTTTCTGAGGGGCGCCGGCACTATCCGGCCAGACAAGCAGGACGAGGTCATGGTATCCAATTACGTCGATAAATCGCGTCTTCCCAGCCGGCATGTGACAGAGGGTCCGGAGCGCGCTCCGCACCGCTCCTACCTTTACGCCATGGGCTTGACGACCGAGCAGATCCACCAGCCGCTCATCGGCGTGGCGACGGCCTGGAACGAGGCTGCGCCATGCAATATTTCGCTCCAGCGCCAGGCCCAGGCCGTGAAGAAAGGCGTCGCCGCCAACCACGGCACGGCGCGCGAGTTCACCACCATCACCGTCACCGACGGCATCGCCATGGGCCATGCCGGCATGAAGTCTTCGCTCGCCAGTCGCGACGTCATCGCCGACTCGGTCGAACTCACCATGCGCGGCCACTCCTATGACGCGCTGGTCGCCATGGCCGGCTGCGACAAGTCGCTGCCCGGCATGATGATGGCGATGATCCGCCTCAACGTGCCGTCGATCTTCATCTATGGCGGCTCCATCCTCCCGGGCCGTTTCCGCGGCCGCGACGTCGTCGTGCAGGACCTGTTCGAGGCCGTTGGCCTCCACTCGGTCGGCAAGATGGACGACGAGACTCTCGACGAACTCGAGCGCGTTGCCTGCCCGTCCGCCGGTTCGTGCGGTGGCCAGTACACTGCCAACACCATGGCCATGGTGGCCGAGGCCATCGGCCTTGCGCTGCCCTACAGCTGCGGCGCTCCGGCGCCCTACGAAATCCGTGATGCGCTCTGCGCCGCCGCCGGCGAGCAGGTGATGGAACTGCTCAAGGTGCAACTCCGTCCGCGCACCATCGTCACCCGCAAGGCCTTCGAGAACGCCGCCATGACCGTGGCCGCTACCGGCGGCTCGACCAACGCTGCGCTGCATTTGCCGGCGATGGCGCACGAGGCGGGCATCGACTTCGACCTGTTCGACGTCGGCGAAATCTTCAAGCGCACTCCCTATATCGGCAACCTGAAGCCGGGCGGGAAGTACGTCGCCAAGGACCTGTTCGAGGCCGGCGGCATCCCGCTGGTGATGAAGGCGCTGCTCGATGGCGGGTATCTGCACGGCGACTGCATGACGGTCACCGGCAAGACCATCGCCGAGAACCTCGAGAAGGTGAAGTTCAACACCGAGCAGGACGTCATCCGCCCGACCTCGAACCCGATCTCGCCCACCGGCGGTGTCGTGTCGATGCGCGGCAACCTTGCGCCCGATGGCGCCATCGTGAAGGTCGCCGGCCTCAATGTCCTGCGCTTCGTCGGCCCGGCCCGCGTTTTCGACAACGAAGAGAAGTGCTTCGAGGCCGTCAACAACCGCACCTACAAGGAAGGCGACGTGCTCGTCATCCGCTACGAGGGCCCGAAGGGCGGTCCCGGCATGCGCGAAATGCTGTCGACCACCGCGGCACTCTACGGTCAAGGCATGGGCGACAAGGTTGCGCTCATCACCGACGGCCGCTTCTCCGGCGCCACCCGCGGCTTCTGCATTGGCCATGTCGGCCCGGAAGCTGCCATCGGCGGCCCCATCGCCCACGTGCAGGACGGCGACATCATCACGCTGGACGCCACGACCGGCGAGATCTCGGTCAACGTGTCCGACGAAGAATTTGCCCAGCGCGCGAAGAGCTGGGCCCCGCGCGAGACCGAGTATGGTTCGGGCGCTATCTGGAAGTATGCCCAACTGGTGGGACCGGCGCGTTACGGCGCGCTGACCAACCCCGGTGCCAAGGGCGAGAAGGAGCAGTATGCGGACATTTAGGGCAGGAGCCCTTGTCTCCGTTGCGTTTTGGGCTGCGCTCGCGATTGCGGGCGTAGCCACCCCGGCTGCCGCTCAGGTGAGCGGCGTGCTGCCGTCGATGCCGGCTGTGCCGGAGACCGCAGCCGATGCGGCCCTCGCGATGGCCAACCAGCTCGATGGCGCCGGTGGCGGTATCTCCAGCGCCGACCTGATCGCCGCGCTCGAGGATGCGGCGCTTGCCGGCCAGCCGATGGCGCTGTTCCAGCTCGGGCTGATGTACGAGAGCGGCGAGGGCGTCGCCAAGGACCCGGTCAAGGCCTTTGGCTATTTCAGCCAGATCGCCGACGAGCACGCCGACACAGCCCCGAGGGGCGTCGAGGCCGATATCGTCGCGCAGTCGTTCCTCAAGATCGGCGAGTATTATCGCCAGGGCCTGCCCGAAGCCGGCATCCAGAAAAACGAAGCCTATTCCAACAAGCTGATCATGCACGCCGCGTCCTACTTCGGCGACGCCGACGCGCAGTACAAGGTCGGCGAGCTCTACCTCGATGACGCCGAACTCGGCGACAGCCCGCTGCAGAGCGCCCGCTGGCTCAACCTCGCCGCCCGCAAGGGCCATGCCGGGGCACAGGCCAAGCTCGGCAGCATGCTGTTCAACGGCGAAGGCATCGACGCGGATCCGATCGAGGGCCTGATGTGGCTCACCGTCGCCTCGCGCCGCGCCGCCGGCACCGCCGACGACGGCTGGATCCACGACCTGCTGACCAACGCGATGTCGGTCGCTACTCCCGAGCAGCGGAAGCAGGCTGTCGAACTCGCGGATTCGCTGGGCGCCCGCTTCGGCGGACTCTGACAGCCCCGTTCAGGATCAATTCAGCCGCAGGATGGCAACCATCGGGACATTCTCCCGTTGGGATTTTCATCATGCGCCTGCCGATCATTCTCGCTCTCATCGTCGTCATCACGCTCCCCAAGGATGTCCGGGGTTTCGTCGATGACGTGTCGGCTCAAACGCGCGTTGCTACGGCCTCGATCAGCCACTTCCTCGACCGCAATCGCGACGACGGCACCGTTCAGGTAGCAGAGGCGCGCCTCACCGATTTGGCCAAGGCCCGCACCGACACTGCCAAGGCCATTGCCTCGAACGTCCGCTAAAACGCGAAGTCGCCCTCGACCGGCACATGGTCGCTCGGCTTCTCCATGCCGCGCACCTCCCGATGCACGATCACGTCGTTGAGCCGGTCCGCCGCCTGCGGCGACAGCAGCAGGTGGTCGATGCGGATGCCGTCGTCCCGATCCCACCCGAAGGTCTTGAAATCCCAGAATGTATATGATGGCTCGTCCGTGATCGCCCGAACCGCGTCGGTGAGCCCAAGGTTGAGTAGCGCCCGCCACTTCTCTGCGCTCTCCGGCCGATACAGCGCGTCGCCAACCCACTGCTTCGGATTCTTCGCATCCACCGCCGCCGGGATGATGTTGTAATCGCCCAGCAAAATGAACGGCTCTTCGAGCGCCAGCCGGCCCTCGACGAAGCTGTGCAGGCGGTCCATCCAGCTCAGCTTGTAGGTGAACTTGTCGGTGCCCACCGGATTGCCGTTCGGCAGGTAGATGCCGCAAACCCGCACCACGCCGCCCTCGACCGAGAACACCCCCTCGATCAGCCGGGACTGCTCGTCGTTGTCGTCGCCGGGCAATCCCCGCGTGATCTCATCAGCCTTATGCTTCGACAGAATCGCGACGCCGTTCCAGCTTTTCTGGCCGTGCGTCTCGACATTGTAGCCTAGGGCCTCGATCTCCATGCGCGGGAACGCTTCGTCGACCGACTTGATTTCCTGCAGGCATACGATGTCCGGCGAGACATCCTCGAGCCATTTGAGAAGAAGTCCCTGCCGAGCCTTGACGCCGTTGATGTTCCAGGTGGCGATGCGCATGCAGAGACTCCTTTGATCGCAAGGAACCTACTTGCTGCCGAGACCAGCGTAAACCGCGTCACGGATGTCCTCGCGGAACGGTCCGTTGCAACCTTCCGGCGCGACATTGGTGCAGACGAGGACGGTGAGCTTGTTGGTGGGGTCGATGATCCAGTTGTGGCCCCAGGCACCGCCCCAGTCGAGCGTACCGACCGGGCAGGGGCTCCTTGCCGCTTTCGGATCGTCGATAATGGCGCCGAGCAGGGTGAAGCGCTTGCCGGCATCGGTATCGCGTCGCGGCAGGGTCCCGATCTGGTTCTTGAAGGCTTCCGCAACGGTCGCGGGCTTCAGGTGCGCGCCTCCGTTATAGACCTCGAGCATCTTCATGACGTCGTCGGCGGTACCGCACGAGCCGCCGCCGCCGGACTGCGGGGCATCGGCGCGGAAGATGCGATCGACGTGGAACATGGTGCCCTGGAGGTTGTCCTCGCTGAGCCGGGCGGGCGGGACGATCGGGGCGGTCGGCGGATTGCCGTTGGCGTAGTTAGCGGTCACGCGAGTGGCGTCAGTGGGCGTGAAGCGCCAATCGACCATGCCCAGCGGCCCGGCCGCGTATTTTATCACTGCCGCTTCGAGCGTCGAGCCGTTGATGGCGGCGATCACGCCGCCCAGCACGTCGATGCTCGTGCCGTAGCCCCATGCGGTGCCGGGCGCGAACGCCAGCGGCGCCCTGGCCAGCCCGCGCAGGTTCTCCTCGAGCGAGACGTAGGGACCGGACATGCCGGGCGAAACGTCGGCCGGCGTCGTCTCGTAGGTCAGGCCGGAGGCGTGGGAGAACAGTTGCCGCAGCGTAATCGGCCGGACCACCCCATCGGGGCTCGGAGGAGTGAAATAGGGGAGGTACTTGCTGACCGGATCATCGAGCCCGAGCAGCCCGGCTTCCATCATCTTCAGCGCCGCAGTCGCGACGATCGGCTTGGTTATCGAAGCGAGCCGCCAGATGGCGTTGCGCTCGAGCTTGCGGTTGGCCTCGCGGTCGGCGAGACCGGCGGTGCGGGCATAGATTTCCTTGCCGTTCTGGTTGACCAGCACGACGCAGCCGACAATACGGCTCCCGAGCGCAGCGTCGATCGCTGCGTCGATATTCTTCTCAAGGCTCATGAAATCCTCCCAGACTTAGGAAGGACGCTAACGGTTCACCGACAAGAAAGGCAAGCCGCCGAAAGGCTTAATCGACCAGTGGCTCAGGCGACGGCGAAGCTCGTGCCGCAGCCGCAACCAGCCACCGCATTGGGGTTTCGGATCTGGAAGCTCTGGCCGATCAGGTCGTCGACATAGTCGATCTCGGCCCCACCCATGAACTCGAGGCTGAGGGAATCGATCAGCACCGTGGCGCTGTCCTTGGCCAGCACCAGATCGTCATTCGCCGGCGTCTCTTTCACCAGCTTGTATTCGTACTGGAAGCCCGAACAGCCGCCACCCGCCACCACGATGCGCAGCACAGTGCCTTCGCCCTGTTTGGCGAGGATGCGGCCGATCTTCTTGGCGGCGCGGTCTGTCATAATGACATTGTTCGGTGCTAGAGCAGCTTCGGACATCGGGAATACCTTTCGGCCGCCCATGGAGGGCAGCGCTGGATACCAATCTAATATCGTTAGTCGACGATGAAAAGGGTCTTGGCCGCATAATGGGTGAACGCGCCGCCTATGCCTCCGATCCCTCGCAGAGCCGCGGCCGGCTTTTTGCGCCGAGCGCCAGCCCGACGCGCTCCGAATTCCAGCGCGATCGCGACCGCATCGTCCACTCCGCCGCCTTCCGCCGTCTGCAGCACAAGACCCAGGTCTTCCTCCACCACGAAGGCCAGCACTACCGCACCCGGCTGACCCACACGCTGGAAGTCAGCCAGATGGCCCGCTCCATCGCCCGGGCGCTGGGGCTCGACGAGGATCTCGCCGAGGCGGTGGCGCTGGCGCACGATCTCGGCCACACCCCGTTCGGCCACGCCGGCGAGCGCGTGCTGCACGACAAGATGGCCGAGTGGGGCGGGTTCGATCACAACATGCAGGCGATCCGTGTCGTCACCCGGCTGGAGAACCGTTACGCCGAGCATGACGGGCTGAACCTCAGCTGGGAGGCGCTGGAGGGCATTCTCAAGCACAACGGCCCGCTCACTGATCGCGCCGGCCGTGCGTTGCGTGCCGACAGGCCGCTGCCGCCCGGACTTGACGACATCCCCGCCAGCGCCGACCTGATGACCTGGAGCCACGCAAGCCTCGAGGCCCAGTCCGCCGCCATCGCCGACGACATCGCCTACAACTCGCACGACATCGACGATGCCCTGCGTGCCGGCCTGATCCGGCTGCCGGATCTTGTCGATGTGCCACTGGTCGGGCCACTGGTGCGCGAGGTGCTCGCACGCTGGCCCGATATCGAGCGCAGCCGCCAGGCGCATGAAGTGCAGCGCCGGCTGATTACCGTGCAGATCGAGGACGTCATCGCCGAAAGCAGTCGCTCCATCGCCGAGGTCGCGCCGCAGTCCGCCGACGATGTCCGCAACGCCGGGCGCACGCTGATCCGCTTCTCGCGGCCCGTGCATGATGCCGAACAAGCGCTGAAGCGCTTCCTGTTCGAGCGGGTCTACCGCAGCGATGAGGTGATGGGACCGGTGCGCCGTAGCCAGACTGTTGTCAGCATGCTGTTCGACCACTACCTCGTCACCGGCGACATGCCCGGCCGCTGGGGCGAAGCCGCCCGTCACGCCCCGGATC
>JBKJMF010000218.1:0-10081 GCA_046596525.1 Devosia sp.
GACAGCGTTTCGTTCTCCGTCCTGCCCGGCGAGATCCACGCATTGCTCGGCGAAAACGGCGCCGGCAAGTCCACGCTGGTCAAGATGATCTACGGGATCATGCCGCCGGATGCGGGCGAAATCCGCTGGAACGGCCAACCGATCACCGTCAGCAACCCCAAGGCGGCCCGCAAGCTCGGCATCGGCATGGTGTTCCAGCACTTCTCGCTGTTCGAGGCGATGACGGTGCTGGAGAATATCGCGCTCGGCATGGACGCCAAGATCCACGCCCGCGATCTCGAAAAGAAGATCGCCGAGGTGATGACGCAATACGGGCTGAAGCTCGATCCGCATCGCACTGTGTCGACCCTGTCGGTGGGTGAGCGCCAGCGCATCGAGATCGTGCGGGCGCTGCTGCTCAACCCGTCATTGCTGATCATGGACGAGCCGACCTCGGTGCTTACGCCGCAGGAGGTGGAGCAACTGTTCGTGGTGCTGCGCCAGCTGGCGAGCGAGGGCTGCTCGATCCTCTACATCTCGCACAAGCTGCACGAGATCAAAGCGCTGTGCGACACGGCGACGATCCTGCGCGGTGGCAGGCTGGTCGATACCTGCGATCCCAAGGTCGAGACCTCGCGGTCGATGGCTGAAAAGATGATCGGCGCGGGGCTCAAGGAGATCAACAAGCCTGCCGGGCGCTCGCTCGGTAGGGAGAAGCTGGTGGTCAACCGGCTGTCGATTGCCGGCGCCGGGCCGTTCGGCATCGCGCTCAAGAACATCACCTTCACCGTCAAGGCCGGCGAGATCTTCGGCATCGCCGGCGTCGCCGGTAACGGCCAGAACGCGCTGCTCTTGGCGCTGTCGGGCGAAGTGCTATCGGGAGATGCGGAGTCGATCACTATCGACGGCGCGCCGGTTGGCCAGCTGCAGGCCAAATCGCGGCGGCTGAAGGGCCTCGCCAGCGTGCCGGAAGAGCGGAACGGGCACGCCGCCGTTCCCGAGTTCACGCTCGCCGACAATACCATCCTCACTGCCCGCGACCGGCTCGGCATGGTCAGCGCCGGGCTGATCAAGGCGGGTGCCGCCAAGACCTATGCAGGCGAGGTGATCACCGCCTTCGCTGTCAAGGCACTGGGACCGGGCGCCACGGCAGGCTCGCTGTCGGGCGGTAACCTGCAGAAGTACATCATGGGTCGTGAAATCCTGCAAAAGCCCAGCGTGCTGGTGGTCAGCCAGCCGACCTGGGGTGTAGATGCCGGCGCAGCGGCAGCGATCCACCAGGCGATAGTCGATCTCGCCGCGACCGGGTCGGCCGTGGTGGTGATCAGCCAGGATCTCGATGAGCTGCTGTCGCTTTGCGACACGCTGGCGGTGATCAACGAAGGCCGGCTGTCGCGGCCGATGCAGGTTGCGGGCGCCGATATCGAGGAGATCGGCCTGTTGATGGGCGGTATTCACGGCGAAGCGCCGGCGACCCCGACCACTGTTGCGGAGCCGGAGCTCGCCGATGCGCATTAAGCTCGAGAAGCGCCAGGAGCCGAGCAAGCTGATGCAGGTGGTGACACCGATCGCATCGGTGCTGCTCACCATGCTGGTCGGCGTCGTGGTGTTCGACCTGCTCGGCATCGATGGCCAGCGTGCCGTCATCGACATCTTCCTGACGCCGCTGCTCGCCTCGTACAAGTGGCAGGATGTGGCGGTGAAGGCCGCGCCGCTGATCATCATCGCGCTCGGGCTTTCCATCGGCAATCGCGCCAATGTCTGGAACATCGGTGCCGAAGGGCAGTACATCATCGGCGCCCTCTGTGCCGCGGGCATCGGCATCGCGGCGGGCACGGCGGGCGGCCCGGTCATCATCGTTACCATGATCCTCGCCGGCATCGTCGGCGGCAGCGCCTGGGCCTCCGTTCCGGCGGCGCTGAAGACTCGCTTCGGGGTCAACGAAATCCTCTCCAGCCTGATGCTCACCTATGTGGCGCTGCAGGTGCTGAGCTACCTCGTCGGCGGCCCGTGGAAGGACCCGAACGGCCGCAATTTCCCGGCGACCGCGCCGCTGCAGCCCGACCAGACGCTGCCGATCCTGTTCCCCGGCACCACCATCCATCTCGGCGTCGCCATCGCCGTGGTGCTGCCCTTCGCCTTCTGGCTGCTGATGTCGCGCTCGGTGTTCGGCTACCAGGTCCGTGTCGTCGGCTCGGCGCCCAATGCGGCGCGCCACGGCGGCTTCGACGGCAACCAGACGGTGTGGCTCGCCATGCTGATCGGCGGCGGCATGGCCGGGCTCGCCGGGGCGCTGGAGTTCGCCGGGGCGCTGAAGGCGATCAACCTCGGCTTCCCCTCCGGCTATGGCTTCACCGCCATCATCGTGTCGTTCCTCGGCCGTCTGCATCCGGTCGGGTGCCTCATCGCCGGCATCGTGCTGGCCGTCACCTATGTGGGCGGACAGGTGGCACAGACCACTGTGCATATCCCCAACGCTACCGCCGGCATCTTCCAGGCGATGATGCTGTTCTTCATCCTCGCGAGCGACATCTTCGTGCGCTACCGCGTGCGGTTCATTCCTTCGGCCAAGGCTGCAGTGCAGCCGGTGGCGGGGGAGTAGGCCATGGATTTCGTCATCGCCGCCATCATCACCATCGTCGGCATTTCCACACCAATCCTCCTAGCTGGGCTCGGTGAAATGGTGGTGGAAAAATCCGGCGTTCTCAATCTCGGCGTCGAGGGCATGATGCTGGTCGGCGCCATCGCCGGCTTCGCCGTCACCGTGCTCACGGGCAGCCCATGGCTGGGGGTGATTGGCGCTGCGGTAGCCGGGGCGCTCGCCGCTAGCCTGTTCGGCTTCTTCGTCCTTACGCTCAATTCCAACCAGGTCGCGACTGGCCTCGCCCTCACCATCTTCGGCACCGGCCTCAGTTCGCTCATCGGGCTCAGCTTCGTCGGGCGGATCGTGCCGCAGTTCGGCTCGATCTTTCCGTCCGAACTGGCGCGCGACCCGATTGGCAGGCTGTTCTTCAGCTATTCCCCGATCGTCTATTTTGCTCTGATCATGGTGGCTCTGGTCGCCTGGTTTCTCAAATCCACCCGCTCAGGGCTGATCCTCCGCGCTGTCGGCGAGAACGACCTCAGCGCCCACTCGATCGGCTATTCGGTGATCGGCGTACGCTACGCCGCCGTCGCCTTTGGTGGTGCCATGGCGGGGATCGGCGGGGCGTATTTCTCGCTGGTGATCACCCCGATGTGGGCCGAACGCATGACCGCCGGCCGCGGCTGGATCGCGCTGGCGCTGGTGGTGTTCGCCAGCTGGCGGGCACCCCGGTTACTGGTCGGCGCCTACTTCTTCGGTATCCTGATGTGGCTCGAGCTCAACGCCAAGGCAGGCGGGCTATCCTTCATTCCCGGTGCCCAGGATGTCCCGTCGCAGTTCTGGGCGGCCATGCCCTACCTCATGACCGTTGTGGTCCTGACGCTGATTTCCATGCGGGATCGGGTCGGCCTCAACGCGCCTGCTTGCCTCGGCAAGCCCTTCCTACCCGCAACGTAGAAAAAGCCAACGTAACAGGAGACGTCCATGGCAAACCTCAATCGCCGCCACTTCATCGCTGCCGCAGGTGCGGCCGCTGCCGCACTACCGCTCGCCAGCGGTACTGCCTTCGCGCAGGAAAAGATCAAGATCGGCTTCATCTTCCTTGGCCCGATCGGCGACTACGGCTGGACCTGGGCCCACAACAAGGGCCGCGAGGCAGTCGATGCGGCACTCGGTGACAAGGTCGAGACTGTTTATGTCGAGAACGTCGCTGAAGACGCCTCGGCCATCCCGCTGATCCGCGATCTCGCCCAGCAGGGCTGCAAGCTGATCTTCACCACCTCGTACGGCTACATGGACCAGACGCTGACCGTGGCGGCGGAATTCCCGGACGTGAAGTTCGAGCACTGCACCGGTTTCAAGCGCGCTGACAACGTCTCGACTTACAACTCGCGCTTCCACGAGGGCCGCGCCGTGCTTGGCACGATCGCGGGCAAGATGAGCAAGTCGGGCACGCTCGGCTATCTCGGCTCTTACAAGGTGCCGGAGGTTGTGCTCGGGGTGAACTCGTTCCTGCTCTCCGCCCAGAAGCAGAACCCGGCCGCAACGCTGAAGCTGGTGTTCATCGACAGCTGGTTCGATCCGCCGAAGGAGGCTGCCGCCACCGAGACGCTGATCAATCTGGGCTGCGATTTCGTCACCACCCATACCGATAGCCCGGCGCCGCTGCAGATTCTCGAGCAGAAGGGCCTCTACGGCTTCGGTCAGGGCGCCGATATGTCGTCGTTCGCGCCGACCGCGCACCTCACCGCCATCGAAGACATCTGGGGGCCGTACTACATCGAGCGCGCCCAGGCGATCCTCGACGCCACCTGGGCGTCGGCCGATACCTGGGACGGCATGGTCGACGGCACCGTGGTGATTTCGCCCTACAACAAGTCGGTTCCCGCCGACGTTGTCGCCCTCGCGGACGCGGTTCAGGCCGGCTACAAGGACGGCACCTACGACATCTTCACCGGCCCGATCTTCGACACGGAAGGCGTCGAGCGCGTGAAGGAAGGCGTCGTGATGACACTGGGCGAACTCGCGACCATCGACTGGTTCGTCAAGGGCGTCGAAACGGCTGCCTGATTTCGCTATGAATTGAGAGGAGGCGGGCGCGAGTCCGCCTCTTTTCTTGGGCACCGAGCGAAGCGAAGGACGACTGGAACCGATGACCGACTACGCGATCTTCTGGGAATGGCTGAGTTTCGCCGTGCGCTGGACGCACGTGATCACGGCCATCGCCTGGATCGGCTCGAGCTTTTACTTCATCGCGCTCGACATGGGATTGCGGAAGACACCGAGCCTGCCGCCGCTGGCGCATGGCGAGGAGTGGCAGGTGCACGGCGGCGGTTTCTACCACATTCAGAAATACCTCGTGGCGCCGGATTTCCTTCCCGAGCACCTGACCTGGTTCAAGTGGGAGAGCTATTTCACCTGGATTTCCGGGTTCATGCTGCTGGTCGTCGTCTACTATTTCGGCGCCGACCTGTTCCTCGTCGATCGGCATGTGCTCGATATCGCCAGCTGGCAGGCGATCCTCATCTCGCTCGGCTCGATCATTTTCGGCTGGTACGCCTACGACCTCTTGTGCAAGTCGCGGATCGGCAACTCCACCGGCGGGCTGATGGTGGTGCTGTTCGCCATCCTCACGGCGATGAGCTGGGCCTATACGCAGGTGTTCACCGGACGCGCCGCGATGCTGCATATGGGCGCCTTCACTGCCACCATCATGGCGGCCAATGTCGCGATGATCATCATCCCCAACCAGAAGATCGTGGTGGCGGACCTGAAGGCCGGCCGGGTGCCCGACGCCAAGTACGGCAAGATCGCCAAGCAGCGCTCGCTGCACAACAACTACCTCACCCTGCCGGTGATCTTCTTCATGCTGTCGAGCCACTACCCGCTGGCTTTCGCCACGCAGTGGAACTGGCTGATCGCCTCGCTGATCTTCCTCGAGGGCGTGCTGATCCGGCACTTCTTCAACACCCGCCATGCGCGCAAGGGCAACCCGACCTGGACCTGGCCGCTGGTGATCGTGATCTTCATCCTCTGCGCCTGGCTATCGAGCGGCCCTAAGCTGCCGACCGGGGCGGAGACAGTGTCCGCGCCATCGTCGCAGGCCTTCCTCGACAGCCCGCATTTCAAGGGTGCCAGTGACGCTGTGCTGACCCGCTGCTCGATGTGCCACACCGCCGAGCCGGCGTGGGAGGGGATCAACGAGGCGCCCAAGAACGTCATCCTCGATAACCCCATCGCCATCGCCAACCACGCCGAACAGGTGGCGATCCAGGCTGGCTATTCGCATGCCATGCCGCCGGGCAATGTCACCGACATGACCGACGAGGAACGGGCACTGATCGTCGCGTGGTTCCGCGAGGGGACGAAGTGATTGCGCGGTCTGACCGAGTGGGGCTCCGCATATTGCGCGGCCGCGTGCTGACATTTGTCAGCGAACCGCAGGGCCGCGAAGACCACGCCAGCTATCGCTACATCGAGAATGGGTACGTCGCGATCACTCCGAACGAGGGCACCATTGCTTTCGTTGGTGAGTGGAGCGACAGCCATCCCCCCAAAGTCCATGACGCGCAGATGGAGGTGATCGACCACCGTCCACATCTGATCATGGCCGGGTTCATCGACCCGCACATCCATTTCCCGCAGATGCAGGTGATCGGGGCTTATGCCGCGGGGCTGCTGGAGTGGCTCAACACCTACACCTTCGTCGAGGAGCAGCGGTTCGGCGACGAGGCGCATGCGACGCGCATCGCCTCGCGCTTCTTCGACGAGCTGATCCGGCACGGGACGACGACCGCGGCCGCCTATTGCTCGGTGCACCCGCAATCGGTGGATGCGTTCTTCGGTGAGGCCGAGAAGCGCGACATGCTGATGGTCGGCGGCAAGGTGATGATGGACCGCAATGCGCCGGTCGGGCTGCTGGATACGCCGCAATCGGGCTACGACGACACCAAGGCCGGCATCGCCAAGTGGCATGGGCGGGGCAGGGCGCACTACGCCATCACGCCGCGCTTCGCCATCACCTCGACACACGAGCAGATGGCCATGGCCGAGGCGCTGGCGCGCGAGTTTCCGGACCTCCACATCCAGACCCATGTCAGCGAGAATCTTGCAGAGATCGCCTACGCCAACGAGCTGTTCCCGAACTATGGCGACTATGTAGGGATCTACGAGAAATTCCACCTGCTGGGTCCGAAGACGCTGCTCGGGCACTGCATCCATCTGAGCCATCGCGAGACCGAGGTGATCTCGCAGACGCGGTCGGTGGCGGTGTTCTGCCCGACCTCGAACCTGTTCATCGGATCGGGCCTCTTCGATTACGAACGGCAGCATGAGCGCGGGGTGCGGATCGCCACGGCGACTGATGTCGGCGGCGGCAGCTCGTACTCGATGCTGCGCACCATGGACGAGGGCTACAAGGTGATGCAGCTGCGCGGCCAGCGGCTGACGCCGTTCCGCTCGTTCTTCCACATGACGCTGGGCAACGCCCGCGCGATGAGCCTCGATAGCCGCATCGGCACGCTCGAAGCCGGCAAGGACGCCGACATCGTGGTGCTAAACTCCGGTGCGACACCGCAGATGGCACTGCGCATGGAGACCTGCAATTCGCTGGAGCAGGAACTGTTCCTGCTGCAGACCTGCGGCGACGATCGGGCAGTGGTCGAGACCTATGTGATGGGCAAGCCGATGAAGTCGGCGCTGGCGGCTTAGGGGCTGACCCACTCACCGCCGTCATTCCCGCGAAGGCGGGAACCTAGTGCGGGGTCGCCAGCGCCACAGCTGTTGGATATATCCCACTGGGTTCCCGCCTGCGCGGGAATGACGCCGGTGGTAGACTTGGAGCGGACGGAACAATGAGCGACTACATCGAGAAATCCGGCCTCAAGGTCGATCGGCTGCTGGTCGATTTCGTCGAGAAGGAAGCCATTCCGGGCACCGCGGCAACCGCCGTGCAGTTCTGGAGCGGACTGGCCGGCCTGGTGCGGGACTTCGCGCCGAAGAACCGCGAGCTGCTGGCGATCCGCGACCGGATCCAGACGCAGATCGACGACTGGCACAAGGCGAACGGGCCGGTCGGCGCCGATCCGGCGAAGTACCAGTCGTTCCTGAAGGAGATCGGCTATCTCGTTGCCGAGCCTGCCGATTTCACCATCGAGACCAGCGGACTCGACCCCGAAATCTCCTCGATTTGTGGGCCGCAGCTGGTGGTGCCCGTGTCGAACGCGCGCTATGCGCTGAACGCCGCCAACGCCCGCTGGGGCAGCCTTTACGATGCCCTCTACGGCACCGACGCGATCTCGCGAGAGGGCGACCAGGCGCCGGGCAAGGGCTACGACCCGGCCCGGGGCGCGGCAGTGTTCGCGTTCGTTGCCGAGTTCCTCGACGGGTCGTTCCCGCTAGCATTGGGCAGCCATCGCGAAGCGACGGGCTACTCGGTGTCAGATGAGGGCACACTGGCGGTCGAGACTCTCGACGGCACAGTCGGACTTGCCGACCCGGACCAACTGGTCGGCTACTCCGACGCGCTCGGCCACTGGCAGATCCTGCTCAAGCACAACGGGCTGCATGTCGAGTTGGTGATCGATCCCACGACGATTGTGGGCAAAGACCATCCGGCGCACCTCGCCGACGTAGTGATCGAGTCGGCGCTCACCACCATCCAGGACTGCGAGGATTCGGTCGCGGCGGTGGATGCCGAGGACAAGGTCGGGGTCTATCGCAACTGGCTCGGGCTGATGAACGGCACGTTGAGCGAGACCTTCGAAAAGGGCGGCAAGCCGCTCACCCGCAAGCTCAATGCAGACCGGCAGTACGAGGACACGGCCGGCAAGCCGCTGGTGCTGAAGGGCAGGGCACTGCTGCTGGTGCGCAATGTCGGGCACCTGATGACCACCAAGGCGGTGCTCGACCCGGCTGGACAGCCGATCGGCGAAGGGCTGATGGATGCGGCGGTGACTGCACTCTGCGCGCTCAGCGACAAGGTCAACTCGACCACCGGCGCCATCTATGTGGTGAAGCCCAAGATGCACGGGCCGGACGAAGTGCAGTTCGCCTGCGATATCTTCGGCGCCGTCGAGAAGATGCTGGGGCTGAAACCCGAGAGCATCAAGATCGGCATCATGGACGAGGAGCGGCGCACGTCGGCCAACCTCAAGGCCGCGATCCATGCGGCTCGGAAGCGCGTGTTCTTCATCAACACTGGCTTTCTCGATCGCACCGGCGACGAGATCCACACCTCGATGCTGGCCGGCCCGGTGCTGCGCAAGGACGACGTGAAGGCCGAGAAGTGGATCCAGTCATACGAGGATCGGAACGTGCTGATCGGGCTCGCGGCGGGGTTCTCCGGCCGGGCGCAGATCGGCAAGGGCATGTGGGCGCGGCCGGACGACATGGCGGCGATGCTGGCATCGAAGGCTGCGCATCCGAATGCTGGCGCCAATACGGCGTGGGTGCCGTCGCCGACAGCGGCGACGCTGCACGCGCTGCACTATCACCAGATCAACGTGTTCGAGGCGCAGAAGCGCCGGCACAATCAGGCGACGCCCGGGCTCAACGAGCTGTTCTCGATGCCGGTGCTCGATGTGGCGAAGCTGACGAAGGCCGAGATCGCCCGCGAACTCGACAACAATGCGCAGGGTATCCTCGGCTACGTGGTGCGCTGGGTCGACCAGGGCGTCGGCTGCTCCAAGGTGCCCGACATCAACAATGTCGGGCTGATGGAAGATCGCGCCACCTGCCGCATCTCTTCGCAGGCGGTGGCCAGTTGGCTGAAGCACGGGCTGGTCAGCGAAGCCGAGGTGAAGGCCTCGTTCGAGAAGATGGCAGTGGTGGTCGACGGGCAGAACGCTGGTGATCCGCTCTACCTGCCGATGGCTGGCCGCTTCGATACCTCGATCGCCTACCAGGCGGCGCTCGACCTGGCCCTCGAAGGCGCGGTGCAGCCCTCCGGCTATACCGAGCCGATCCTCCATGCGGCGCGCGAGCGGGTGAAGGCGCAGGCCTAGCGGTTCAGGCGCGATCCAGCTCCACCACCGGCAGGTGGATTGCGCTCGGGCGCGCCGGGTCGTGGAAAATCTCGATATCGGCGGAGGCGAGGTGCGAGGCCTCGCCCAGCGGCTCGTCTGTGCCGGTGTTGCGCGCATAGCGCGGATGGGCACCGCTGGCGACGATGACGCGCAGCCGGTGGTTGCGGTTGAAGCGGTGCGCCGTGGCGTGCATGCGGAAGTTGAGCTTCCAGATATCGTCAGCCACTGCCGGATCGGCCGAGGTCTTGCGGATGATGCCGTCGCAGACATTGATCGAGACGCCCTTCTCGTCGACATCGCAGAGCCGCACGAAGAAGTCGGTGTTGGTGAGGGTGGAGCGCGCATTGAGCGCTACCCGCACCTGTCCGAGAATAGTGATCGGGCTGAACAGCGGCTCCGAAGTGTAGACCAGCACGTCGTCGCGCTTTTCGAGCGGCGCGTTGTCCACCGGACCGGCGCCGTTGAAGGCGAACATGGCGCCGCCGATTGCGGG
>JBKJMF010000513.1:0-3732 GCA_046596525.1 Devosia sp.
CCGGGATGGTCTGGGTGATGCCGAAATCCTTGGCATTGGCGAGATTGCCGATATCGACGGTCAGCACCACGTCGGCGGGCGAAAGTTCGCCCTCGGCCTGGACCCGTTCGAGCAGGCCGTCGCCGGCGAACAGCACGTTGGTCTTGATGCCGGTTTCGGCGGTGAACTTGTCGAGCAGCGGCTGGATCAGCCCGGGCTCGCGATAGCTATAGACGTTGACCTCGCCGCTCTGCGCCAGAACGGGCTGCGCGGTGCCGACCGCCAGCGTGAGAACGAGGGCGGTGCGTAGCCACGAAATCAAAGTCATGGTCAGGTCCCGATTGCGGGGCGTTCCCGCTCGGCGGTGGTTTTGCTTTTTCTGACTGGTGAAGTCAACAAACCGGATCGTGAACGGGCTCAGTCGCGAGTGAGGTCGGCCGGGATCAGCAGCGAGAACATGGTGCCGACGCCGACAGCGGGGTCGACGGAGAGCGACAGGGCGTTGACGGCCAGCAGCGAGCGGGTGAGCGCCAGGCCGACGCTGGAGCGTACCGGTTGCAGCGTCTCGCCGTCCTTGCCGACGCCATCGCGGAACACCACGAAGCGCTCGCCGAGGTCCTTTCGCGACTCGCCGCCATCGCGGACGTTGACGATCACGGCGCCATCGTCCTCGCGCTGGGCGGAGAGGATGACCGAGCCACCGACGGGCGTTTGGTCGATGGCGCTGGCGAGCAGGTTGAGGATGGCCTGGGTGAGCGAGGCGGTATCGGCGGAGATGCGCGGCAGCCGCTCGGAGACCGCGCTGCGGACGAGGACGCGGGCCTCGCCGGCCTGGCCACGGACCCGCATCAGGCAGCTTTCGAGCAGCGTCACGAGATCGATGTCGGCGGCCTGGGCAGGGTAACGGCCCTCGCGTAGCCGGGTGTAGTCATCGAGCTCGTCGACGAGGGTGGCGATCTCCTGGCCGGCGGTCTTGATATCCTGCGCGTATTCCAGATAGCGCTGGTTCTCGATCGAGCCGAAGGCGGCCGAGCGGATCAGGTCGGCAAAGCCGATGACGGTGTTGAGCGGCCGGCGCACGCCGCGGGTGATGCGGGTCAGCATCGAGGGTTCGATATCCTCGATCGGCAACGGCTTGGGGATGACTGGCGTGGTAGCCGCAGTGGTCTTCCTGAGGAAAGCATAATAGCCCGCAACGATGCCGGCCTGGCCCTCGGCGAACAGGGCGATGCGGGTGTTGGGCAGGGTCCCATCGAGCAAGATGGTCGGCCGCGCCGTTTCGGCGAAACGCGCGGGGCGCTCGAGGAAGCGCTTCAGTTCGCCCAGTTGCGCGGGCTCGACAAAGCTCGCCAGCGGCTTGCCGACGACATCCTCCTCGATATGGCCGAGCACGATGCGGCCGTGCAGCGAGATCGAGGTGACCATGCCGGAGCGGTCGGCAGCGAGAAAGCCATCATCGGCGGTTTCGGCGGCGAGTTCGGCGAAGGCTCGGACGGCGGCTTCGTGGCCGATGCGGCTTTCGGCGACGCCAGCGGAAAGCATCAGCGCCGGGCGGCCATGCCAGGTGATCGACTGCAGGCGGGCATTGACCGTAGCGAGCGAGCCGTCGCGGCGTACCAGCTGCGTCACAGGGCCGGAGACGGTGCTGTCCTCGGACGGGAAGATGGCGGTGAGGCCGGCGGCGCGGAGGCTCTCGATCGACTCATAGCCGGTGAGATCGGTCAGCGCGCGGTTGGCGAACAGCACCTGCTGGTCGCGGAACACCAGGATGCCGAGCGGTAGCCGGTTGAGGATGAAGGTCTCGCCGGTGAGGTTGATCAGTGCGCCATCGTTGGCGGCCGCAGGCGGCGCGGCTTCCTCGGCAGCCGGCGTGGTCGGATGGGCGCTGACGCGATCGGTGAGGATGCGGCTCAGTTCGTCGAAATTGTAGCGCGAGACGCGCTCGACGGTTTCGGCGTCGGGGATCGGGGTGGTCTTGACCGGCTCTTCCTCGGCAGGAAGCTCGGTAGTCAGGGCCTCGAAGCCACGGCCGATGACGCGCCAGACCGTCGCCTCGAACGGCTCGGGCTCGTCTTCGTCGTCGTCGGCGAAATCGATCAGCGCACCGATGACATCGGGTTCGGGTGTGGATGGAGCGTCGGCGACCAGCTCCTCGACTGGCGCTTCGGACTCTGGTTCAGGCGTTGGCTCGATGGCCGGCTCCGGCTCAGGCGAAGTCTCGGCGACCGGCGCGGGCTCGGGTGCTTCGACGACCGCACTCTCCATAATGACTGCATCGGGCACCAGCGGGGCTTCCACCAACTCGGGCGGCGGGCCTTCGAAATGCTCGTCGCCGGCCTTGAGGGCGCTGTAGAGTTCGCTGTCATCGGCCAGCCGGTCGAACAGCGAGGCGAGCGTGCCCGTGTCGGGGGCGGCGGGGATCGGCTCGACCCAGTTGTCCTCTCCGGCAATCACCGGCTCATCGTCGGCATGTTCGGCGGGCGGCAGACCCATCGGCAGCAGCGGCTCGGCATCGGGCTCGGCGGCCGGCGGCGGCGCGGCCGGTGCATCTTCGCGATCGTAGACGCCTTCTTCCGCACGGACGTCGGCAATAGCCGGCGCCGGCTCGGACACCGCTTCTGCGGACCGCTCGAACAGCAGCAGCATGGCGTCGTGCGGGCTGGCCTTGAAGCGGGTCAGCAGCAGCGCCTCACCAGCCAGCTCGACATCGGCGCTCTCCGCCTCGTGCGGCAGGCCTTCACTCTCGATGATCGGGCCGAAATGCTCGAGCGCATGGCTGGAGCCGCCGGTGATCTGGCTGTCCTCGCTGATCAGCAGGAACTGGGCGCCCGTGGGCAGCAGGCCGGCGGTGAGTGCATCGACCTGCATCGGGTCGTGGGCTTCGAGCAGTTCCGGCTCGATCGGATCGACGCCGACGATGAGCAGCCCGCTATCGCCGCTCTCGAGTTCGAGCGGCGTGCAGGTGCAGGTGGTGGAGATCGGGCGGTCGCCGGCGAGGAACTGGATGCGGCTGAGGCTCGAGCGGCCCATCGAGCCGAGCCGGATCAGCCGAGCGATCTGGCCCTTGATCGGCACTGCCTCGGGCGCCAGCTTCAGCCCGTGCTTCTTGATCTTGCCGTGAAAATAGCGCGCCGCGTCGTTGCGCCAGAGCAGGGTTTCGCCGTCCTGCGACCACAGCCAAGCCGGGCGCGCATCGGCCCAGTGCAGCAGCACCAGCCGGGCCGTCGGCGATTTGATCCACTCTGCGTTCACGCATACTCTTTCCGGTCTGTGCCAAATTGGTACAAACCGCACTCGGAACTTAATGTTCCCTTAGATATCCCGGGGCTCTCGCCCGGTCCATATCCCGTGCCGCATCGCCTGCTGCATTCGCTGCCGGTGGGTAAGCCGGGGCCCCGTCAGGCTGTCCCAGAAGTGCCAAATTGCACCCTTGCCAGCGCTGAGAAGGGAAACTATGGTCCGGCCGAATTTCAGGCCGCCTTAGCTCAGTTGGTTAGAGCGCTAGATTGTGGATCTAGAGGTCCCCCGTTCAATCCGGGGAGGCGGTACCATCTAAAGCCTTATAGACGCTAGTGTTTCTCCTAATGCAGCGGATATGTTCGCCGAGGTCGATGTGCAGGGCGTCACCGGGGCGTCACCGAGTTGAAGTTTCGCCGCGAGGTGTTTGCATGAAGGCAATCCACTATCGCCATGAGGATATCGAATCACCACCCGATTCTCATTTGTCGGCTGGGCGGCAAGGGTAAGGTGACG
>JBKJMF010000514.1:0-18186 GCA_046596525.1 Devosia sp.
CCATGGAGGCCGAGCTGACGGCGCTCGAAGCGGGCCTCGGCAACCCCGAGAGGCCGGTGATCGCCATCGTCGGCGGCGCCAAGGTCTCCACCAAGCTCGAACTCCTGGAAAACCTGATCGGCAGGGTCGAGGCGCTGGTGATCGGCGGCGCCATGGCCAACACCTTCCTCCACGCCGGTGGGCTCGGTGTCGGCAAGTCGCTGGCCGAGAAGGACCTCGCGGAAACCGCCAACAACATCCGCGACAAGGCGGAAGCCGCACATTGCGCCATCATCCTGCCGATCGACGCGACCGTTGCCTGGCATTTCGAGGCCAACGCGCCGCACCGGTTCTACGGTGTCGACTCGATGGACCCCGAAGGCATGATCCTCGACGTCGGCCCGGGTTCGATCGAGCGCATCAAGGGCGCCATCGATGAGGCGAAGACGGTCGTCTGGGACGGCCCGCTCGGCGCCTTCGAGATGCACCCCTTCGACCACGGCACGGTCGAGATCGCCCAGTACGTCGCGGCCCGCACCAAGGCCGGCAAGGTCGTCTCGGTGGCAGGTGGCGGCGACACCGTCGCCGCGCTCGCCCATGCCGGAGTGAAAGACCAGTTCACCTATGTCTCCACCGCCGGCGGCGCCTTCCTCGAATGGATGGAAGGCAAGCCGCTGCCGGGCGTCGAGGCGCTGAAACGCTAGCGCGCGGCGCGGCGCCTCACGCCGCGATCAATCCTTCGTCTGATACCTGAACGTCCAATCGACCGCAGGGGCGAGGGAGAGCATTATTTGGGCGTTGAAATGGAGACCCTCCCGCCCATGGCCTCGCTCAATGCAATCGCCAAGAAGCTCGTGAGCACCGGCAAGGGCATCCTTGCCGCCGACGAATCCGAAGGCACCATCGCCAAGCGCTTTGCGCTGATCGGCCTGCCGGTGACGCTGGAAACTCGTCGCGACTATCGCGAGATGCTGTTCCGCTCCACCGGTGCGATGACCGACTACATCTCGGGCGTCATCCTCACCGAGGAGACGCTGGAGCAGAAGGCCAAGGACGGCACGCCGTTCCGCGACCTGTTCGCTGCCGCCGACGTGATCCCCGGCATCAAGGTCGATCGCGGCGCGCTGCCCATGCCGGGCGCCAAGGACGAAAAGATCACCGAGGGCCTCGATGGCCTGCGCCAGCGGCTTGCGCACTACGCCAAGCTCGGCGCTGGCTTCGCCAAGTGGCGCGGCGTCATCGCCATCACCTCCTATGCCCCCTCCCGCAACGGCATCCGCGCCAACGCCCACGCGCTGGCGCGCTACGCCATGTATTGCCAGGAAGCCGGCATCGTGCCGGTGGTCGAGCCGGAAGTGCTGGCCGATGGCGAGCCCGGCGATCACTCGATCCAGCGCTGCGAGGATGTGACGGGCGAGACGCTCGAGGCGGTGTTCAAGGAACTGCGGCTTGCCGGCGTCGACCTGAGCGGGATGCTGCTGAAGCCAAACATGATCACCCCCGGCCGCCGCTCGCGCGACAACGTCAGCGTCGAGGAAGTGGCCCAGCGCACCGTCGAGACACTCCGGCGCTTTGTCCCCGCCGCCGTCCCCGGCATTGCCTTCCTTTCGGGTGGCCAATCCGACGAGGAGGCCACCGCGCACCTTTCGGCGATGAACCAGATCGCCGGCCTGCCCTGGGCCCTGACCTTCTCCTATGGCCGCGCGCTGCAGACTTCGGCGCTGGTGACCTGGAACGGCGAGGAGCAGAACGTCCTCGCCGCGCAGAACGCCTTCACCCACCGCGCCAAGATGAATGCCCTGGCCGCACTCGGCCAGTACAAGCCGGAACTCGATCTCGCAGCCTGACCTCTGAGAGAGCCTTCCCGACGACTGGGGCGCCTCGGCGCCCCTCCTTTTTGCAGGGAGCGGCACGTTTCTGCGTGCCCCTTTCTTTTCGCGTCGGTAACCGCTTGCCCAGCTGCGGCCAGAATCCGGCTCCACATCGGCGATGGGGCCGCTATAACACCGCCATGTCAGCCGAAATCTACCTCATCGCACCCACCGATACCGCACCCGACCAGCTCGTCGCAGCGCTGAAGAGCGCGCTCGACCGCCAGGAGGTTGCTGCCCTGTTGCTACCGCGCGGGCAGTTGGCCGAGAACGCCTACAAGGCGCTCGCCAAAACCATCGTGCCGCTGGCGCAGGCCAAGGGCACCGCCGTGCTGGTCGAGGGCGAGCCCGGCCTCGTCCGCCTGCTCGGGGCTGATGGCCTCCACGTGCAGGGCGGCATCAAGGCGGTGAAGGACGCGCTGGCGGCGCTGAAGCCCAACCTGATCGTGGGCGCCGGCGACATCCATTCGAGCGACGACGCCATGCTGAAGGGCGAGGCGGGCGTCGACTACATCCTATTTGGGCCGCTTTCCGGGCCCATATCGCCCGAGGCGCGCGAACTGGCGCAGTGGTGGGCCGAAACCATGGAAATCCCGAGCGTGTTGTCAGATCCCGAAGCCGGCCTCGCGAATTATGACGCAGGGGGCAGCGAATTCATCGGCCTGCCGCTTACTGTGACGGAGCCGACAAAATGATGCGCCGCCTCGGCTGCGCCCTGCTCATCGCCGGCCTGGCGTTGCCCGCGCTGGCGCAGGCGAACCGCACCGATTTCGAGGACCTGCGTCCCAAGGACATGCAGTTCCCCGACAATCTCGGCATGGAAGAGCTGCCGATCGGGCCGGTGCCCGAGGAGTTCCTGAACCAGCCGGCTCCCGACGCGCTGACCATCAGCGACTCGATCTTCGGCGAGAAGGTCGACCCGGCCTACGGCGCCTACCAGCGCGGCTTCTTCCTCACCGCGCTCAATCTGGCTTTGCCGCGCGCCGAAAAGGGCGATTCGCATGCGCAGACGCTGATCGCCGAGATCTATTCCAAGGGCCTCGGCGTCCCCGAGGACATGGCTGCCGCCGCCAGCTGGTACGGCATGGCCAGCAAGAACGGCGATGCGCTGGCGACGTTCGAGCTGGCGATGCTCTACCAGGACGGCCGCGGCGTCGAGAAGGATCGCAAGCGCGCCGCCGAGCTGTTCCAGACCGCCGCCGATGCCGGCAACATGGCGGCCAAGTACAATCTCGGCCTGCTGCATATCGAAGGCGTATTCGCCGAGCCGAGCCTCACCAAGGCCGCGCAGCTGATCGGCGAGGCCGCAAATTCCGGCATCACTGAAGCGCGCTACGACTATGCCGGCATGCTCGCCGAGGGCGCCGGCATCGCCCCTGACCCCAAGGGGGCCGCCGAACAGCTCCGCCTCGCTGCCGAGGACGGGCTGGCCGCGGCGCAGGTCGAATACGCCACTGTCCTCTATCTCGGCAAAGGCGTGCCGGTAGACCGCGCCGCCGCCGCCAGTTGGTACGCGCGCGCCGCCGATGGCGGCAATCCGGTAGCGCAGAACCGCTATGCCAAGCTGCTCGCCGCCGGCGAAGGCGTGACGGCCAGCCTCGAGGACGCCGCCATGTACCGCGCCCTGGCGCGCCGCCAGGGGCTGAAGGACCCGATGCTCGACAAGCTGCTGGTCTCGATCCGGCCCGACGAGCTGTCGCGCGCCGAAGAACGCGCCCGCTTCTGGCCCTCGGCCCCGCCGACCAAGGTCGCCGCCAACACCGCTCCGGTGCCGGCCACCGAAACGCCGGCAGCTCCCGCCAACTAGCGGTGAGCCTGCGGCTTGCACTTGCCTACGTTCTCGGGCACATAGCGGCCCTTCCCACGTCCCCGGTTTCTCGCGCGGAGTTTTCCCCATGCGCTCGGCGCTTCTCAACATCATGGTCCAGGCTGCGACCAAAGCTGGCCGGTCGCTCGCCAAGGATTTCGGCGAAGTCGAAAACCTGCAGGTCTCGGTCAAGGGGCCGGCGGACTTCGTCTCCAACGCCGACAAGCGCGCCGAAGAGATCGTCTTCAACGAGCTGCAGAAGGCCCGCCCGACCTATTCCTTCCTCGGCGAGGAAGGTACGGAAGTCACGGGCAGCGATGGCCAGCACCGCTGGATCGTCGATCCGCTCGACGGCACCACCAATTTCCTCCATGGCATCCCGATGTTCGCCTGCGCCATCGCGCTCGAGCGCAACACCGAGATCGTCGCCTCGGTGATCTACAACCCGGTGATGGACGAGCTGTTCACCGCTGAAAAGGGCGGCGGCGCCTGGCTCAACGATCGCAAGCGCCTGCGCGTCGCCGGCCGCAAGCACCTCGCCGACGCGGTCGTCGTCACCGGCATCAATTCGCGTGGCCGCGCGCTCGATATCCTGCAGTTGAAGCAGCTGGCGCAGGTGACCCCGGCGGTCGCCGGCATCCGCCGCACCGGTTCGGCCTCGACCGATCTCGCCTGGCTCGCCGCTGGCCGCTTCGACGGCTACTGGGAAGCCGGCCTCGCCCCCTGGGACGTCGCGCCCGGCTGGCTGGTATTGCGCGAAGCCGGTGGCACCATGTCCGACTATGCCGGCACCACCGGCTCGATCTGGAACGGCCAGGTGATCGCCGGCAACGAGACGATCCAGAACCAGCTGCTGAAGATCGTCAAAGCGGTGAACTAGGCTAGGTCGAGCGCTTTCGCGCATGCCAAGACCACCGGCGTCATCCCCGCGAAGGCGGGGACCCAGTGCGATACCTCCACCTCATTGCCTGCTGAAGCATCCCACTAGGTTCCCGCCTTCGCGGGAATGACGCCGGTGGTGGGCGCAGCATTTGACCACGACCCCGTCACCCTCCAGTCGCATTGCCGGGATTTCATGGGGTTAACCGGGTTTGCCGGTCGCCGACCGTTGCGTGGCTTTGCCGAAGCGCACTATTGTCGGCCCGATTTCATCGAGCATGGGGCCGCGACATGTCGCAAACTTACGACCCGTATCGCCTGGCGAGCCCCGCGGTCTATCTCGTAAAGATCGTCATCTTTCTGGTCCTGGTGGTGCTGGTCGCCGCCATCCTTGCCAACCAGCTGCTGATCTTCTTTTGGGCCAATCCGTTCATCAACTCACTGATTCTGCTGACGCTTTTCATCGGCATCATCCTCAGTTTCCGGCAGGTGATGCGACTGTTTGCCGAAATCAACTGGGTGAACGCGCTGCAGGAAGGCCGCATGCCGGCCACCCAGCCGCATCTCCTCGCCCCCGTGGCCAATCTCTTGCGCGACCGCCTCGGCGAAGCCGTGATCACCCCATCCTCGATGCGCTCGATCCTCGATTCCGTTGGCAACCGCCTCGATGAAGCCAAGGACACCTCGCGCTATCTGACCGGCCTCCTGGTCTTTCTCGGCCTGCTCGGTACCTTTTACGGCCTGCTCGAAACCGTGACCCACGTCGCCTCGACCATCCAGGCACTCGATGCCACGGCTGGCGATACGGCGACGCTGTTCTCGAACCTCAAAGAAGGCCTCGCGGCCCCGCTCGGCGGCATGGGCACGGCGTTCTCCGCCTCGCTGCTCGGCCTTTCCGGCTCACTGATCCTCGGCTTCCTCGACCTGCAGGCGAGCCAGGCGCAAAACGCCTTCTACACCGACCTTGAGGACTGGATGACCTCGATGACCGAACTCGACCATCCCGTTACTCAGATGCAGGCCACGGGCCTCGGCGTTTCCGGCGACGAGATGTCGGCCATGCTGGCCCAGTTCGGCTCGACCCTGCAGAACTCCGGCTCGTCGCAGAACGCCATCCGTGCCATGGCGGAACTGGCCCGGGGCATCGACGGGCTGGTCAAGCACATCAAGGCTGAGCAGGAGGATCTGCGCGGCCACATCATCCAGCAGGGCGAGACCAACAAGAAGCTCCGCGAACTGATGGAAGCCATGCTGCGCGAGGGTGAATCCGACCGGCGCCCGAATTAGGAGAGATAGCTGATGGCCGGCTCGACGCGCTCCCGCCGTTCCCAGGTCACCAATTACTGGCCGGGCTTTGTCGACGCGCTGTCGAGCCTTCTGCTCGTCATCATCTTCCTGCTCTCGCTGTTCATGCTGAGCCAGTTCTTCCTCGGCCAGGAGATCAGCGGCAAGGACACGGCGATGAGCCGGCTCAACGCCCAGATCGCCGAACTGACCGAGCTGCTGCAGCTCGAGAAGGTCAACGCTGGCGACCTCGAATCGACCATCGCCACGCTGACCGCCACGCTCTCCTCGGCCACCGGCGAGCGTGACCAGCTGGCGGCGCAACTGGCCGGCATCGGTACCGGCGGCGACGGCAAGGACGCAACGATCGCACAGCTGGAGACCGACCTCACCGCCCAGGTCGACATGTCGCGCGAGGCCACCGCGCAGGTGGCGCTGCTCAACCAGCAGCTCGCCGCCCTCCGCACTCAGCTCGCGGCATTGGAGCAGGCGCTGCAGGCGTCGGAGAGCACCGACACCGAGAACCGCACGCAGATCGCAGACCTCGGCAGGCGGCTGAACCTCGCCTTGGCGCAGCGCGTGCAGGACCTCAGCCGCTATCGCTCGGATTTTTTCGGCAAGCTGCGCGACTTGCTCGAGGGCCGCGCCGACGTCCGCGTTGTCGGCGACCGCTTTGTGTTCCAGTCCGAAGTGCTGTTCGACGCCGGCGAGGCCGCCATCTCGTCCGAGGGCCAGACCGAGCTGGCGAAGCTCGGTTCGGCCATCAAAGAACTGCAGACACAGATCCCGGCCGACGTGAACTGGGTGCTGCGCATTGACGGGCACACCGACAAGCGTCCGATCAACACCCCGGAATTCCCCTCGAACTGGGAGCTGTCGGCGGCCCGCGCCATCTCGGTCGCCAAGTACCTGATCACCCAGGGCGTCCCCGCCAACCGCCTGGTCCCCGCCGGCTTCGGCGAATTCTCGCCGATCGACCCGGGTGATAGCGATGAGGCTTACCGGCGCAACCGCCGGATTGAGTTCAAGCTGACGGAATGACGGACTCGATCTCTCCGGTCATCTCTCCCCTTGCGGGAGAGAAAGCGATTTCTTGGGCCTAGCTTCTTGGCTAAGCCTTAGAAATCGCAAGAGAGGGGATCATCGGAGGCACCATGGCTCCGAACCCCCTCTCTGGCGAAATCCAAGGCTTAGCGAAGACGCTAAACCTAAGATTTTGCTTTCTCCCCCCGCCAAGGGGGAGATGTCGGAGAGGTCCGTGGCTTGGCTACTCCGCCACTTCCGGCTGGAGCTCCGCACGGAACTGCAGCTTCGACAGTTCGGCGTACTTGCCGCCCTTCTTCACCAGCTGCGTATGCGTGCCCTGGTCAATCAGGCGGCCCTTTTCGAGCACCAGGATGCGGTCGGCGTCGCGGATGGTGGCGAGGCGGTGGGCGATCACCAGCGTCGTGCGGCCGGTCAACAGCCGTTCCAGCGCCACCTGCACCAGCCGCTCGCTTTCGGCGTCGAGCGCCGAGGTGGCTTCGTCGAGCAGCAGGATCGGGGCGTCCTTGAGCAGCGCCCGGGCGATCGCCAGCCGCTGCTTCTGGCCGCCCGACAGCATCACGCCGCGTTCGCCCACGATCGAGTCGTAGCCGTTGCTCAGTTCACTGACATAGTCATGTACCAGCGCCGCCTTCGAGGCGGCCTCGATCTCGGCGAACGTCGCTTCCGGCCGGCCGAAGCGGATGTTGTCGGCAATGGTGCCGGCAAAAATCGTCGGCTCCTGCTCGACGTAGGCGAAGCGGCGGCGCAGCTGTGCCGGCTCGACATCGCGCACGTCGACGCCGTCGACGAGGATGCGTCCCGAGCTGACATCGTAGAAGCGCTGCACCAAGGCGAAGATCGTCGACTTGCCGGCGCCCGAGGCCCCGACCAGTGCCACGGTCTCGCCATGCGCGATCGAGAAATTCATGTCGGCGATGACAGCTTCGCTGTCGCGGGTCTCGTACGAGAAGCCGACCTTCTCGAACGCCACGGTGCCAAGCGGCGGCATCGGTAGTGCCACCGGATTGGCGGGAGACTTGATCGCAGGATCGGTATCGAGGATTTCGACCAGCCGCTCGGTGGCACCGGAAACCGTGTGGATCAACCCCACGATCTCGGAGAGGTTGGTCAATGCGTTGCTGGCCATCAGCGCGTAGATCATGAACTGCGCCAGTTCGCCCACGGTGACGACGCCAGTGAACACCGCATTGGCGCCCCACCAGACCAGCACCACCAACGCGGTGGTGGAAAGGAACAGCAGCCCGCCGAGCAGCGCGGCGCGCGCTCCAACCCGGCTGACCTCCGCCTCGAACGATTCCTCGGCATGCGAGCTATAGAGTCGCGACTGCTCGGGCTCCTGCACGAAGCTCTTGATGGTCTTGCTGGCGCCCAGAGCCTCGGTGGCCATTGCCGACATGTCGGCCAGCGCATCTTGTGTGCGACGCGACATCCGCCGCAGCCGGCGCGCATAGAGCATCACCGGGATCAGGATCGCCGGTCCGACGATGATCACCGTGAGCGCCAGATAAGGGCTGGTGATGAACATCAGCGTCACCGCGCCGATCAGCGTCACCGCGCCGCGCAGCATGATCGAGAGGCTGGTGCCGATAGCGCCACGGATCGTCGCCACGTCGCCATTGAGTCGCGAGGTGAGCTCGCCCACCCGGTGCAGGTCGAAGAACGCCGAGTCGAGCGTCAGCAGGTGCTCGAATACCTTGCGCCTGAGGTCGGTGAGCACGCGCTCGCCGAGTACCGAAATGAAATAGAACCGCCCGGCGCTCGCCAGCGCCATCACCAGCGCCACGACGATCGCGATCATGCCGTACTGGCCGACCATCGCGAGGTTCTGCTCGACAAAGCCCTTGTCGATGATGCTGCCGGCCAGCGACGGGATCACCAGCGACGACAGCGTCGAGATCAGCAGGAAGCCGATGGTCAGCGCCAAGCGCCACGGATAGCGCAGCACGAACGGCGCCAGCCGGCGTATGGGCTTCAGGTCCCGTTGGCCGGTCTTGAGGGCTTCGCCCTTGCTGCCGAGCCTGCTGGTCGAGGCCGCCGCGGCGGTGCTGCGCGTGGTACTTTTCAAAGTGCCCCCGATATAGGCAGGCAGCGGGCGCACCGCAACCGAATTGCCACCGTGCGACATCGCGCGGCTTCCCCTTGCGCGACGGCCGGATTTTCTCTATGAACCGCGCCAATCCGAATTGATAGTTTCGTCCGGGCGCCGTGGCGCCTGTTTGCTTTGAGGCAGCGCCATGAAGACCGACATCCACCCCGACTACCACATGATCACCGTCACCTTGACCAACGGCACGAGCTTCCAGACCCGCTCGACCTACGGCAAGGAAGGCGCCATGCTGCAGCTCGACATCGATCCCACCACGCACCCGGCCTGGACCGGCGTGCAGGGCAACCTGATGGATCGCGGCGGCCGCGTCACCCGCTTCAAGGACAAGTTCAAGGGCCTCGGCTTCTAAGCCTGACGGCACCGACGACGATCAAAGCCCGGCCATTGCGCCGGGCTTTTTGTTGCGCCTGACATCGCCACCTGCTCGCCACCGCCGTCATTCCCGCGAAGGCGGGAACCCAGTGCGATGCGGCGGCGCAGGTGGAGGTTGACGCATCCCACTGGGTCCCCGCCTTCGCGGGGATGACGACAATGGGGATTCGGCATCCTGCAACCGCGAGGCTGGCCACTGTCACACCCGGCTGGTCTCGTAGGAGGTGATCGCCGGATCGATCTCAGCCCACTCCACCCGAGAGCGCATCCAGGCCTGACGGTTCGGCTTCACCGCACTCGGATCGTCGAGGCTTCCGGCCTTGATGAACACCACATCCGGATGCAGCGGCGGCAGGGTGTAGAGCGGCGAGCCGCAATCGCCGCAAAAGAAGCGTGCCACCGGGCGGCCGCTGTCGCCGAGCTTGCTGAAGCTTTTCGGCGTCCCGGCAGCGACGCGGAAGCCGGCTGCACTGACTTTCACGCTGATGCCGAATGCGCTGCCCGAAACGCGACGACAATCGGCGCAATGGCAGTAGCCGGCCGGACCGACCTCGCCCTCGTAGATGTAGCGCACGGCGCCGCACAGGCACCCGCCGGTCAGTGTCTGGGTCATCGTGCTCCCCCCGATTTGGCTGGAGCCTGATGGTTAGGCCAGCGGCCCTACTCTTTCAACCGCCCGAAGGCTGCCCTGAGCCGCGCCAACTGGTCGGCAATGCCGCCCTCGCCGGTCGTCGCGTATTCCGGCACGCCGCCGCGCTCCAGCTTGTCGAACTGCTGTACGCGATCAAACAGCCGGTCGCCCTTGGTGATGAAGCCCCTGAGCCGCTCCGGCAGATCGACATAGCCGGGGCCGCCGCGTTCCGATGGGGTCGCGGAGAAGCGGACTTTTTCTTTCTCGGTGCGGGCGTTCTCGGCGGTCAACTCGCCTTCGTTCACGGCGCGCTGCAGCAGCAGCCACGAGGCGAGCTGCATCAAGCGCGTGGTGAGCCGCATGCTTTCGGTGGCGTAGACGAACGAGGCTTCGCGCGGCAGACCGCGGCTTTCCGCCCGGCCGTCGCCATCGAGATAGGAGGCAACCTCCTCGATCAGCACCATGCCCTCGCGATACAGCATGTCGAACCCGCCGGACGCGACGATGCGCGGCCCGATGGCCACCGGCTTATGCTTTTGGCTGCTGTCGTCCACGCTGCGGTTGTCCGGGTAACGGAGAAATCTGCGGCCGGCCACATGAGCCGGACACTCCGTTGTGCGCCCGCCTCCGTTGCCGTTGGCTTAACAGTCAACCAGCGACGGCACAAAAGAAAAGAGCCGTCGAAACGGCTCTCGAAAGTTAACAGGGAGGCGTCAAACAGAGGGAGAAACCACTCTGCAAATCCAGCGAACTGGACAGCCTTTAAGTTAACCTGAATGTGTTAATTGCAGGTTAACGAGACTCCCTTTCTTAACCTTGCCAATCCGTCACCGGCGCGACGCCCCCGGGGCCTGCCTGCGGGTCATTCAGAGCTTGAACAGCGAATCCGCCTCGCTGCGCACCTTCTGCCGCGCGGCGATCGCCTGTTCCAGCCGCGCGATTTCGGCCCTCAGCATGCCGATGCGCTCCTCGAGCTCCTCCACCGACATCGTGTCGATCGGCATGCCGACCTCATGTCCTCTGGGCTTTTTGGCTTCGTCATCACCGAACATGATCTTCTCCCGGCTAGCTTTTCTTGAATTTTAGCCCTCCTGCCACATCAAGCAACCCTGACGCCGCGAGACCAATCGCCAATTGCCAGCGCTAGCCGCCTGGGCCTAGCTATTGGGCATGCCGATCCCCGCCGAGATGACCGCGATTTCCATCACCGAATTCGGCGGCCCCGAGGTGCTGAAACCCGTGCGCCTGCCGGTGCCGCAGCCGGGTCCGGGCGAAGTGCTGATCCGGGTTGCTGCCGCCGGGCTCAACGCGCCCGATCTCGGCCAGCGCCGCGGTACCTACAACCCGCCTCCCGACGCCTCGCCGCTCCCCGGCCTCGAAGTCGGCGGCGATATCGCCGCGATCGGCAAGCGGGTGCGCGGTTTGTCGCTCGGCGACCCGGTGGTGGCGCTCACCCATGGCGGCGGCTACGCCGAGTATGTGGTGGTGCCCGCCGGCCAGGTGCTGTCGCTGCCCAGTGGTTGGTCGATGGCCGCCGGAGCCGCTTTGCCCGAGACCTTCTTCACCGTCGAGCAGACCCTCGTGATGCGCGCCGGCCTTGAGCCCGGCATGCAGGTGCTGATCCACGGCGCCGCTGGTGGCATCGGCGGCGCAGCCATCCAGATCGCGAGGCTGCACGGCGCCCGCGCTATCGCCATCGTCTCAGGCCCGGAGAAGGCCGCCTACGCCCGTTCGCTGGGAGCCACCGAGACCATCGACCGCTCCAGCGAGGATTTCGTCGCCCGTACCCTGTCGATCACCGGCGGCAAGGGCGCCGACCGTATCGTCGACATCGTCGGCGGCGATGCGCTGGAAAAGAACATCCGCGCCGCCGCCCGCTTCGGCCATATCGTCATTGTCTCGACGCTGGCCGGGCCGAAATCCGAGATCAATGCCAGTCACATTCTGATGAAGCAGCTGACGCTGTCCGGCTCGACGCTGCGGCCGCAGACCCGCGAGGTGAAGGCGGCGATTGCCCAGAGCCTGAGCAAGACCGTGTGGCCGGCGCTGGCCGATGGCCGCATCGTCCGCCCTCGCATCCGCGCCCTGCCCCTCGCTGAGGCGGCCCGCGGCCATGTCGAACTGGAAAAGCCGAGCCACTACGGCAAGCTGATCCTCGTCACGCCCTGGGGCGAAAGTCAGATGAACGCTGCGCCGGATGGTGACAATCCGATTGAATCGGCCTGAAGCCACGCGTATATAGGCGTCAATTATTCCCCCTCATTACGAACCACGAGGCGGGGCGACCGGAAGAAAACCCGGCCGCGCCTCTAGGAGAGATTTATCATGGCGACGCCACTTCTGATGCCCAAGGCAACCGCCGTCTGGCTGGTCGACAACACCGCGCTCTCGTTCGAGCAGATCGCCGCTTTCTGCAGCCTGCATCCGCTCGAAGTGCAGGGCGTCGCCGATGGCGACGTGGCCAGCGGGATCATGGGCGTCAACCCCATCCAGAACGGCCAGCTCACTCGCGAGGAGATCGAGAAGGCCGAAGGCGATCCGAACTATCGCATGAAGCTCTCCGAGCCCAAGGTTCGCGTCGCCGCGCCCAAGCGCAAAGGCCCGCGCTATACCCCGATCTCGCGCCGCAACGAGCGTCCCAACGCCATCAAGTGGCTGCTGCGCAACCATCCCGAGATGAAGGACGCGCAGATCATGCGCCTCGTCGGCACCACCAAGTCGACCATCGACACGGTGCGTGACGGCGCCCACTGGAACAACGCCAACATCGTCCCGATGGACCCGGTTACGCTCGGCCTTGCCAGCCAGATCGATCTCGATCTCGAAGTTGGCCGTGCCTCGAAGGGCGCCGCTCCTGGCGAGGTTGCGGAAGAGGGCACCATGCTGCTGACCGCCGAAGAGGCGCTGGCGGGTGCTCACGGCCGTGCCGGCATGGACCGTCCCGATGACGGGGAGCACACCGAGCGCCGCCCGGAGCGCGAAGAAGAGATCGACGCCGATTCGGTGTTCTCCAAGCTGAAGTCGCTAAAGGGCACCGACAACGACGAGTAAGAACGAGCGCGGGCAGCAGAGATGGAAACCAACCTGCTGCTCGCCATCTTCGTGCTTCTCGCCGCGACCGTGCTGCTGGTCCCGCTGTTCAAGTGGGCCGGGCTCGGCACCATCCTCGGCTATCTCGCCGCAGGTATCCTGATCGGCCCCTATGGGCTGTCGCTCGTCTCCGACACCGATCAGATCCATCAGGTCGCCGAGTTCGGCATCGTCATGATGCTGTTCCTCATCGGCCTCGAAGTCGATGGCAGCGAACTCTGGCGCATGCGCCACAAGGTGTTCGGCCTCGGCCTTACCCAGATGGCGGCGACCAGCGTCGTCATCGCCCTGCTGGCCCGGCTGATCGGCTTTGCCTGGGCCGATGCCGTGGTGGTAGGCTTGGCGCTCGCCATGAGCTCCACCGCCATCGCCATGCAGTCGGTGGACCAGCGCAACATCACCAAGACCGACACCGGCCGCGCCTCGCTCGCCATCCTCCTCGTGCAGGACGTGGCGGTGATCCCGATCTTGGCCATCATCCCACTGCTCACCGCCATGGGTGGCTCGCCCATCGAGGCGATCGGCGAGGATGTGCTGCAGGCGGTGGACAACCCGATCGACTGGTGGCTGGCGCTGGTTGTCGTCGGCGCCTTCATCGCCGCGCTGTTCGGTTCGCGCTTCGTCATCCGGCCGCTGATGAGCTGGCTCGCCCGCACCCGGGTGCCTGAGGCTTTTACGGCCTTTGCGCTGGCGCTGGTGATCGGCGCCGCGCTGGTCACGGAGAGTCTCGGGCTGTCGCCGGCGCTTGGCGCCTTCCTCGGCGGCGTGCTGCTGGCCGACAGCGAGTACCGCCACGAGCTCGAAAGCAATCTGCAGCCGTTCAAGGGCCTGCTGCTCGGCCTGTTCTTCATCACCGTGGGCATGTCGATCGCCTTCAATGTGGTGATCGAGAACCCAATGCTCGTCCTGGCGCTGGTGGCGGCACTGATCGGGCTGAAAATGCTGGTGCTGTTCGTCTTGGCCACCTTCTTCAAGATGCACATGGCCGAGCGCCTGCTGCTGGCGATCCTGCTCAGCCAGGCCGGCGAGTTCGCCTTCGTCATCCTGCAGTTCGCCCGCACCGCCGGAAATCTCTCGGGGCCGGAGGTCGAGCTGCTGACCGTGGTCGTCGCCCTGTCGATGGCGGTGACGCCATTCCTGATCTTCCTGTTCGACAAGCTCTGGGCTCCGCGGCTCAACGCCTCCGGCGATCAGGGCGACCTGCCGCCCGGCCCCGAAGTCGCCAATCCGCACGACAAGGTGATCGTCCTCGGCTATGGCCGCTTCGGGCAAATCGTCACCCGGATGCTCCGCGCCCAGGGCTTCGAGATGACCCTGATCGACGACGATGCGGCGCAGATCGAGCTGGTGAAGCGCTTCGGCGTCAAGGTGTTCTACGGCGACGGCGGCCGCATCGAGATCCTCCGCGCCGCTGGCGCCGACAAGGCCAAGATGATCGTCATCGCCGTGGCCGGCGGGGATCGCATCCTCGGCATCGCCGAGCTCATCCGGCGCAACTATCCCGACGTCATCATCGCCGCCCGCGCGGTAGACCGTTCGCATGCCCATGACTTGATGGCATTGGGCGTAGAGGTGTTTGAACGCGAGACCTTCCGGGCCGCCATCAAGCTCGGCGAGCGGGCGCTGATCGCCCTCGGCCACGACGAGGACAAGGCACAACAGGTTGCAGACGACTTCGAAAAGCACGACACCCGGATGCTGCGCGAGAGCTACGCCGTGCGTCACGACCAGGCTGCCTACATTGGCTTCGTCCGCCGCTCGACCGAAATGCTGGACGCGGTGATGAAGGCCGATCGCGAGCAGGCCGCGCCTGGCGATACTGCTGAAGGCGATATTGACAAGCCGGCCGCGCGGGCATCCGACTAGCGCCCATATTTCCTCCCTCCGGTTACCCCCTTTCCCATGCCCGATCTCTATTTCTGGACCGTCGCGGTTCTCGCGGTCTTCATTGTTGCCTTGAGCAAATCAGGGCTGGTGGGGAGCCTCGGAATGGTGGCGGTCCCGATGATGTCGCTGGTGATGCCGGCGCGTGACGCGGCCGGCATGCTGCTGCCACTGCTGCTGGTGATGGACGCCATCGCCATCTGGACCTACCGCAAGGATGCCGACTGGCGCATCCTCAAGATCATGCTGCCGGGCGCCATGGTCGGCACCCTGATCGGCTGGGCGCTGTGGAGCTTCGTCAGCGATGCGATGGTGCTGCTGTTCATCGGCATCATCACGCTGCTGTTCATCCTCGATGCGCTCCTGCCAATCCGCAAGAAACTCGAGGGCCTGCCGCCGTCGAAGCCCTGGGGCAGGTTCTGGGGCGGCTTTGCCGGCTTCACCAGCTTCATCAGCCACACCGGTGGCCCGCCGTTCCAGATCTACGTGCTGCCGCAACGGCTGACCCCGGTGATCTACTCGGGCACCACGGCGTTCTTCTTCGCCATCGTCAATACCGCCAAGCTCGTGCCGTACTTCTTCCTCGGCCAGCTCAACGTCGCCAACCTCACCCACGCCGCCATCCTCGCGCCGCTGGCGGTAGTTGGCGTGATGATCGGCGTCTGGCTGGTGCGGCGGATATCGGTGAAGCGGTTCTACCAGCTCACCTATTGGCTGGTGTTCCTGCTGGCGCTGAAACTGATCTATGATGGCGCGGTTGGGGTGTTCTTCACGGGTAGCGCCGCCTGAGGGGCCAAGGGAACAACAAGAGCAATAAGATGAGCATCGAGTATCGCCTCGACCATATCGCGCTGCTGGTTCGTGACTTGGACGAGACGGCGAAGTTCCTCACCGAGGTACTGCAGATCCGCGAAGTGCCCGATCCGATGGGCGGCACGCACATCCGCTGGTTCGAGTTCGGCAACAGCCAGCGCTTTCACATCCAGGCGGGCGACATCAGCCGAACGCATGTGGAAAAGCGCACGCATTTCGCGCTCTCAGCGCCCGATTTCGAGGCCGTTCTGGCGCATCTGCGCGCCCTCGGCACAGCGTTCTCCGACATGCAGGGCAACCCCGGCGCGGTCAACACCCGCCCCGACGGCATGCGCGCCGTCTTCATCCAGGATCCGAACGGCTACTGGTTCGAGATCAACGACTTCCGCTAAGGCAAGAAAAAAGGCCGCGGCGCTTGCCGTGGCCCTCACAACTGCATGGGATTCTGCTTGTTTCCTCAGGCCTCGCTGAGCATCCGCGTCAGCTCGTCCTTGATCTCCAGTTTCTTCCGCTTAAGTGCCGCGACGTACAAGTCATCGTGGCTGGGGTGGCTCAGTTCGGTCTCGATTTTCCGGTCCAATTCCCGGTGACGCCGCTCGAGCGATTCGACGTGGCCTTCAGTCGTCATCACAACTCCTCTCCAGCTTTTCGACGCACTGATCGTCACAAAAATTTCACGCGCTGTCGATGTGCAAGCGTGCAACACCTGACCCGCTGTGCAAAATCAGGTGCAAATCCCCGATTGATCGGCTAACCCTTTGATGAAGGCCATTCCGCCTCGCTGAGGGACTCCGTCAACCGCTGCGATGCTGCCGCTCACCAAGGAACAAGAAGCCGCGCTGGGTCTGGAACTGGCTGCAAAACGCCAGGAACATGCCGACCTCGACGCCGCCATCCACACTCTCTCCGCCTCGGGCTATGGCGACCAGATGCTGATCCAGCGCATGAAAAAGCGTAAGCTGACGCTCAAGGATCGCATCGTGCAGCTCGAAAACATCCTGCTCCCCGACATCATCGCCTGAGCCAAACTGCGTCTCGACGCCGCGCTCCACAACGCCAAATGTTCGTGCTAGGAAGCTGAACCGACCGCTGGTCGGTCCCAGCGTGCGACTGTCCTTGGGAGGGCGGAATGCCGTTTCCTCGTATCGTGAAACCCGCGCCGGCGCGGCGCGACGAAATCCTTGATGCGGCCCAGCGCCTGTTCGCCCTGAACGGCTACGATGCGACCTCGGTCAGCCAGATCATCGTCGCCGTTGGCGTCTCGAAGGGTGCGTTCTACCACCACTTCGAATCGAAGGAGGACCTGGTCGAGGCCCTTGCCTGCCGCTATGCGCGGCAAACGGCAGCGCTGACCGAGGCAGAGCTGTCCGACCCCACTCTCGATGCGTTCTCGAAACTTGCCGGGTTTCTCGGCACCATGCGCCGGCACAAGACCGAGACCGCAGCAGAGTTGCGCGCCACGTTTGAACCGATGTTCCGCGCCGAGAACCTGCAGCTCTTCGAGCGCACGCAGCGTGCCGTAGCCGAGGTGGTCCAGCCGATCCTCACCCGCATCATCGTCGAGGGCGTCGCCGAGCAGACCTTCGATACGCCCGATCCGGAAGGCGCCGCCGAGACCATCATGCATCTGATGACCTCCAATCGCGAGTTGATCGTCGAGTTGTACCAGACGCGCGATCGGCTGCATTTCGAGCGCCTGTCGCAGCGGCTGCTGGCCAAGATGGAGTATCTCGGCACGGTCATCGATCGCATCCTCGGGCTACCCGAGGGCAGCATCGAGCTGGCCGACCGCGCCTCGCTCGACGTGCTCGCCTGTGCGCTGGACCGCCCGCCGACTGCCGCCTGAGGCCAATGGACGAGGCCATGCCGCTTGCACTCGGCGGCGCTGCCACCTATGGGTGAAACCTTGAGAGCCGCGCCTTCCGGGGGACCTAAGTGCCGACCTCGCCACCCGTCGCCATCATCATGGGCAGCCAGTCGGACTGGCCCAACCTGCGCCATGCCGCCGAGACGCTCGACGCGCTGAAGATCGACTACGAAGCGCGCATCATCTCGGCCCACCGCACGCCCGACCGCATGTACAAGTTCGCCAAGGGCGCCAAGGCCGAAGGCTTCCAGGTGATCATCGCCTCGGCTGGTGGTGCTGCTCACTTGCCCGGCATGGTCGCTGCGCTGACCCCCCTGCCCGTGCTCGGCGTGCCGGCCCAGACCGCAGCACTCGGCGGCGAGGACAGCCTGCTCTCGATCGTCCAGATGCCGCCCGGCATTCCCGTGGGCACGCTGGCCATCGGCAGGGCAGGCGCCATCAACGCTGCGCTGCTCGCCGCCGCCATCCTGGCGCTGTCCGATCCCGAGATCGCCTCCGCGCTCGACGACTTCCGCGCCGACCAGACTGCTTCCATCCCCGAGTTCCCATCCGACG
>JBKJMF010000578.1:0-5714 GCA_046596525.1 Devosia sp.
CGTTTCTGGACCGCAGTGTTCACGCTACGCGACGGGCGAGTGCGATTGATTTCGGTGAGGCGAGCTAGAGATGACGAAATCCAGCAATATCAAGACCATAACAGCTGAGGAATTCGATCGTCGTTTCGATGACGGCGAGGACATCAGTGACTACATCGACTGGTCAACCGTGCGCCGGCCCGGCCTGGAATTGAAGCGCGTAAACGTCGATTTCCCCGCCTGGGTGGTCACCGGCCTTGATCGCGAGGCCCGGCGGCTTGGCGTGACACGTCAGTCACTGATCAAGATGTGGATTGCGGAGAAGTTGCCTAAATCCGGAGTGTAAGCGGGCGCCGCTTGGGCGCTACGCTACCGCCATCCGCCGGAACTCACGCCTTGTCCCCCGCCGACCTCCTCCCCGCCGATCTTCCCCTCACGACCGCCCTCGCGCTGATCCTGCTGAGCTTCGTCACTTCCCTCATCACCGCTACCTTCTCGCTCGGGGGTGGCTCGCTGATGGTGGCGGTGCTCGCGCTGGTGTTCCCACCCACCGTCGTCGTGCCGCTGCATGGTGCGATCCAGCTTGGCTCGAATGCCGGGCGGGCGCTGGTGCAGCGGGGGCACATCCAGTGGCGGCTGGTGCTATGGCTGTCGCTGGGCGGATTGATCGGCACCATTGTCGGCGGGCAGTTTGCCAGCCGCTTGCCGGAGACGGCGCTGCAGATCGCTATTGCGGCCTTCGTGTTGCTGACCACCTGGCTGCCGCAGCCGAGCGTCGTCGGACGCTCGCGGGTAGCGCAGGTGCTCGGCGGAGCGGTGATCGCGGCGGTGTCGATGGTGGTGGGCGCCACCGGGCCGCTGGTGGCGGTGTTCATCAAGGGGCTGGCCGATCGGCGCCAGCTGGTCGCTACTCACGCGATGTTGATGACGCTGCAGAACAGCTTCAAGGTGGTGATGTTCGTGCTGCTCGGCTTCGCCTTTGCGGCCTACCTGCCGCTGATCGTCGCCATGATCCTGTCGGGCTTCGTTGGCACCGCGATAGGCAGCCGGTTGCTGGTGAAAGTGCCCGAGGCGGCGTTTCGCTGGGGGTTCAAGATCGTGCTGACGCTGGTGGCGCTCGACCTGCTGCGCGAAGCGCTGCTCTGAGCGTCGCCCGGCAACATTTCGAAACATTACCGATTATTAACGCCCGGGTCACGGTGCAGAAAGGCGGCCCCCTCCATATGTCTGGCCCATCAATGAGTGCCTGACTGAAGGAGATCATCATGCCCTCGACTAAACCCTCCCGCGCCGGCCGCTGGATTGGGGCTTCGGCTCTGGCGATCCTCGCCGGCATCGGTGGCGGTACCGCTTTCGTTGCGGCGACCGCTCCGTCGACTGCCCAGACCGCTACCCTCGTTCCCGCCGCGCAGATCACCGCGCCGGCCGTGACCAACGCCCCGAACTTCGCCGACCTCGTCGAGGCGGTGAAGCCGGCGGTGGTCTCGATCATCGTCGAAGGCGGCGAGAAGGACAACGCCCGCGACCTGAAGCGCGGTGGCCCGCAGTTCAAGTTCGACTTCCCCGACCTGCCGGATGATCATCCGTTCAAGGATTTCATGGACCAGTTTGGTCAACAGTTCGGCCCGGGCGGCCAGGGTGGCCAGGGCAATGAAGGCCCGGCACGTCCGCAGGCGCCGCGCAAGTTCATGGCAGCCGGTTCGGGCTTCGCCATTTCGGCTGATGGCTACATCGTCACCAACAACCATGTCGTCGAGAACGCCGACAAGGTGACCGTGGTGTTCGACGACGGCAAGGAAATGACCGCCAAGGTCATCGGCACCGACGAAAAGACCGACCTCGCAGTGGTCAAGGTCGACGGCGTCACCGACCTGCCGTTCGTGAAGCTTTCCGAGACGGAAATCCGCGTCGGCGAGTGGGTGGTTGCCGTTGGCAACCCGTTCGGCCTCGGCGGCACCGTGACCGCCGGTATCGTTTCGGCCCGTGGCCGCGATATCGCCGGCTCGGCCTATGGTGATTTCCTCCAGATCGACGCGGCGGTGAACACCGGCAACTCGGGCGGCCCGGACTTCAACCTGAACGGCGAAGTGGTCGGCGTGAACACCGCCATCTTCTCCCCGAACGGCGGCAATGTCGGCATCGCCTTCGCGATCCCGGCCAGCGTCGTGAAGCAGGTGACAGCCCAGCTGATCGAGAGCGGCACCGTGACCCGCGGCTTCCTCGGCGTCGGCATCCAGGATGTCACCAGCGATATCGCCGACAGCGTGGGCCTTGCGTCTGCCGCCGGTGCGCTTGTTACCGAGCCGACCAAGGATAGCCCGGCCGACAAGGCCGGCGTGAAGTCCGGCGACGTGATCACTGCCGTCGACGGCACGGCGATCACCAACGCACTCGACCTCAGCCGCACCATTGCCGGCAAGAACCCCAGCACCGCTGTGGAACTGACGATCTGGCGCGACGGCAAGGAGCAGAAGATCTCGGTAACCCTGGGCAAGCTCGAGGAGGCCGCTGCGCCCACCGAAGAGCCGCAGCAGGCTCCCGCCGAGGAACCGGCCGCTCCGGCTCCGACCAGTGTCGGCCTGACGCTGGTACCGAACTCGGGTGGCCAGGGTCTGCTGATCCAGGACGTCGATCCGAACTCCCCGGCCGCCGAGAAGGGTTTCGCCGTGGGCGACACCATCCTCGAGGTCAACAACCAGCCTGTGGCGTCGGTCGCCGATTTCGAGAAGGCCATCCAGGCCGTCAAGGATGCCGGCCGCAGCACCGCTTTGGTCAAGGCCCAGCGCGACGGCAATTCCCGCTTCATCGGGCTGCCGATCACCGAAGCCAAGTCGTAAATGATACGGGCTCCGGGGCATTCGCTCCGGGGCCCGGTTTCTAATCCTCACCCGTGACAACGGGGGAGGGGGACCATGCGAAGCATGGTGGAGGGGGCAGGCAGGCGCAGTGCTTGTGGTCGCCCCCTCCACCGCCTTCGGCGGTCCCCCTCCCCCGCTTCGCAGGGGAGGATCAGCGCCGCGCTTGTGGCGATACGCGTAGGCACTATGATTGGCTGGGGCTAGCGACATGAAGATTCTGCTGATCGAAGATGACCGCGAGGCGGCGAGCTACCTGATCCAGGCACTCGACGAGGCCGGTCATATCACCCACCACGCCAGCGACGGCGAGACCGGCTACGCCATGGCGTCGTCGATGGATTACGACGTGCTGGTGGTCGACCGCATGCTGCCGCGCCGCGATGGGCTGTCGATCATCGAGAGCCTGCGCGCCGAGGACGACAAGACCCCGGTGCTGATCCTGTCGGCGCTGGGCGAGGTGGACGACCGGGTGACCGGGCTTCGCGCCGGGGGCGACGACTATCTGGTCAAGCCCTATGCCTTCACCGAACTGCTGGCCCGCATCGAGGTGCTGGCGCGCCGCTCGTCGCCGGCGGAAGCCGCGACCAGCTTTGAGGTCGGTGGGCTGGCGCTCGACCGGCTGTCCCGCAAGGTGGAGCGCGACGGCGAGCAGATCCTGCTGCAGCCGCGTGAGTTCCGCCTGCTCGAGTACCTGATGAAGAACGCTGGCAAGGTGGTGACCCGCACCATGCTGCTGGAGAACGTTTGGGACTATCACTTCGACCCCCAGACCAATGTCATCGACGTGCACATGTCGCGGCTGCGCGGCAAGATCGACAAGGGCCACGCCAACCCCCTGCTGCATACGATCCGCGGCGCGGGCTACATGATCCGGGACTAGGCCAGTGTTCGGTCTCGCCCAGCTCTGGCGCACCACTACGGTACGCCTCACCGCCCTGTTCATGCTGATCTTCGTGATCTTCGCAGTGGTGCTGCTCGGGCTGATCTCGTGGCAGACCTCGGTACAGCTGCAGCGCCAGCAGACCGACGCCATCGACCGCGAGGTGGGCCAGTTCAGGCGCCTCGACGGCGATGCCGGGTTCCGGGCCACCATCGTTGCAGTGCAGCGGCTGGCCAGCCAGCCGGGGCCGGGGCTCTATTACCTCGCCGACCCCAGCGGGCAGCTGATCGTCGGCAATGTCACCGACCTGCCGCCCGAAGTGCTGTCCGAACCGGGCACCTACAGCTTCAACTATTCCAAGCCTCGGCCGTTCGATGATCCGGAAGCCGAGGACTCGCGGCAGCGCCAGGGCTACGCCATGGTGCGCTCCGAGAAACTGACCAGTGGGCTGATCCTCGTCGTCGGCCGCGACGTGGTGGAGCGGCGCGGCTTCACCGCCATCGTGCTGCAATGGTTCGCGATCGGTGCCGGCGGCATCCTGCTGTTCTCGCTGGTGGCCGGCATCTTGACCGCGGTGCGCGTGCTGCGCCGCATCGACACCATCTCATCGACCTCCAACAAGATCATGTCGGGGAACCTGTCGGAGCGCGTCCCGGTGACCAAGCGCAACGACGAGTTCGACGCGCTGGCCACCAACCTCAACCTCATGCTCGACCGCATCGAAAAGCTGATGCAGGGGATGAAGGAGGTGACCGACAACGTCGCCCACGATTTGAAGACCCCGCTGACCCGGCTGCGCAACAAGGCGGAATCGGCGCTGCGCGATGGGCAGGACGAAGGCGCCCGCAAACAGGCGCTGGAGACCACGATCGAGGAGAGCGACAAGCTCATCAAGACCTTCAACGCGCTGCTGATGATCGCCCGCGCCGAGGCGGGGACGCCGTCGGGGGCGCTGAGCGAGATCGACCTGAGCGCGGTGGTTTCCGATGTCGCCGAGTTGTACGGACCGCTGGCCGAGGATCAGGGGCTGAGCATCGAGACCGACATCCCCGAGGGCATCAGGATCACCGGCAACCGCGAATTGCTGGGGCAGGCGCTGGTCAACCTGATCGAGAACGCGCTGAAATACTACGAGCCGGAGGATGGCAAGACCGGGCTGATCAAGGTGAGCCTCGAGCGGGTTGGCGGGCGGGTACGGATCGAGGTGGCCGATAACGGGCCGGGCATTGCGGCCGAGGACCGGGGCCGGGTGGTCGAGCGCTTCGTGCGGCTGGAGAAGAGCCGGACTGAGGCGGGATCCGGGTTGGGGCTATCGTTGGTGGCGGCGGTGGCGCAGTTGCACAAGGGCGAGTTGCGGCTGGAGGACAATGCGCCGGGGGTTAGGGCGGTGGTGGAACTGCCGGCTTAGGCTCTCTTATCCTCACCCGCAAAGCGGGGGAGGGGGACCATGCGAAGCATGGTGGAGGGGGCGAGATTGGGCACAGTGTTTGCAGCCGCCCCTCCACCGGCTTCGCCGGTCCCCCTCCCCCGCTTTGCGGGTGAGGATTAGAGAGACCGGCGCCTAGTCGGGTTTAGTCGCGGCAAGTTCGATCGACTTTATGACCGCCTCAAGCGCTTCTGGATCGAGCACATCAGATGCCAGTACGCGGTGGACCCGAATACCCTGCTGCTCAAGCCAATCCGTTCGGGCCTCGTCGTGTGCCGCAGCGGCGCTATTGTCATGAGAGTACCCGTCGACCTCGACGCACAGGCTCGCATCTGCGCAGTAGAAGTCGAGAATGTACGGCCCGATCGGGTGCTGGCGTCTGAAGCGAAGGCCGGCCAGCTGCTTGCCCCTGAGGAGTCGCCACAGGATGACTTCCGGCAGCGACATCTCTCGCCGCAACCGCCGCGCACGCTTGAACGTGATGATCGGTCCGCGCATGTGGTCGCCCCCTCCACCATGCTTGCATGGTCCCCCTCCCCCGTAAACGGGTGAGGATAAGAGGCTAGTGCGC
>JBKJMF010000600.1:0-4042 GCA_046596525.1 Devosia sp.
GTCGTTTCCGGCAACGGGCGAGCTATGCCCAGCACCCTAGGAGGATCGAATGGCCAGAGTTGTATTGCGCTTTTCCATGTCCCTAGACGGATATGCCGCCGGCCCGGACGTTTCGGCCCGCCACGCGATGGGCGTAGGTGGCGACCGGCTGCATGAGTGGATGTTCCCCGCCGGCGGGCAGATGGCCCCGGCCGATGCTGCCGAGGCCGCCGCGTCCATGGACGCCTTCGGTGCGGTGATCGTCGGCCGCCGGACTTTCGACCTTGGTTTCGTCCATTGGAACGACGACACGCCCTACCCGGCGCCGTCCTTCGTCCTGACCCACAACCGGCGGCCGGACCTGCCGACCAAGAGCGCCAGCTTCCGCTTCGTCACCGACGGCGTCGAAAGCGTCGTGCGGCAGGCGAAGGCCGCGGCAGGCGGCAAGGACGTGATCGTCATGGGGGCGGAAGCCGCCCAGCAGATCCTGCGGGCCGGCCTCGCCGACGCGCTGCAGATCCAGGTGATCAGCGTGCTGCTCGCCGGCGGCACGCGGCTGTTCGACAAGATCGGCGACGCCCACATCGAGCTCGCCCGCACCCGGGTTGTGGCCGCATCGTCGGACGTGACCCACCTCGAATTCAACGTCATCAACGCAGCATAGAAAAAGGAAAGCCAAATGACCGAACGTTCCATCGCCCACGGCAGCTTCACTGTCGAACGCAAGTACAAGCACGCTCCGAGCACCGTGTACGGCGCCTGGGCCAACCCCGAGTTCAAGCGCCAGTGGTTCGGCTCGCCCAGCCCCGACAAGCCAACGGACGTCATGGACTTCCGCGTCGGCGGCCGTGAGTTCAACGAGAGCGAAATGGGCGGCGACACTTACATCTTCGACGTCAGCTATCGCGACATCGTGCCGGACAACCGCATCATCTATACCTACGAGATGAGCAAGAATGGCGAGCGCATCTCGGTGTCGCTGGCAACCGTCGAACTGTTCCCGGACGGCGCCGGCACCCGCATGGTGGTCAAGGAGGATGGCGCGTTCCTCGACGGCCTCGACGAGATGAAGCAGCGCGAAGCGGGCACCAACTTCATCATCGACCTGATGGGCAAGTGGCTCGACGAGCAATGAGCGCCAAGTCGTACACAGTGATGATCGGCGACCTCGAGGTGCACTACCTCGAGGAAGGCCGCGGGCAGCCGCTGCTGCTGCTCCACGGCGGCACGGCGACCGCCGACTCGTGGGGCGAGGCGATGCCGCGGATGGCCGACCGCTACCGCGTCTTCGCCCTCGATACCCGCGGGCACGGCAAGACCAGCAACCCGGCGCAGACAATGGCTTACGCGCAGTTCGCCGACGACGTGGCCGGGTTCATTGCAGCGCTAGGGCTCAAGCGCCCGCTGATCGTCGGATACAGCGATGGCGGACAGACGGCGATCGAGTTCGGGCTGCGGCATCCCGGCAAGGCCGGGGCCATGGTCATGGGCGGCACCGTGAGCCGGCCGAGCGAAGTCTATATGGAAGGCCTGCACGGCTGGGGCTTTCCGGTTCCGGGCGAAGTCGATTTCGAGCGGCTGGCGCGCGAGTTCGGACCGTATTTCGAACAGATCAAGCTGGCGCATGCTCACCATTACGGGCCGGATTACTGGCAGCCCTTCCTCCGCCAGATCTCCGAACTATGGCTGACGCTGCCCAGCTACAGCGAGCGGCAACTCGCTTCGATCACCGTACCGACACTGGTGATCATGGGCGACCGCGATCAACTCGGCGGGGTCGAGGACGCGAACCGGCTCTATCGGCACCTCGGTGCGGGCGAGCTTTGCATCATCGCCAATGTCAGCCATGAGGCCGTCAACAAGCCGCTGTTCTGGGACGCCGTGCGCGAGTTCCTCGCGCGGCATGACGAGCGCCAGAGCTGACGCAGGGCTGACTGAAGCAGACGGCCCCTCCCATCCTCCCCCATGAAGGGGGAGGTGCCGCATCGAGTGTTTGGAACGATCGAGCCACAACCTCGACTCTTCCCCCTTCATGGGGGAGGCCGGGAGGGGGTTGTCTGCCTCGGCTCTGAACCCTACTCCGCCGCCGCCTTCAATCTCGGCCGCACGCGATGCCGGCCCACCGGTACGATCATCGGCGTGTGCGACACCGGGTCGGGGCACACCTCGGCCTCCATCCCGAACACCGATTTCACCAGCTCCGCCGTCACCACTTCGGCTGGCGCGCCGGAGGCGGCGACCTTGCCGTCGCGCATGGCGACTATGTGGTCGGCGTAGCGGCAGGCGAGGTTGAGATCGTGCAGTACGGCGACCACGGTCCGCCCGCGCTGCTGCACGAGGTCGGTCAAGAGGTCGAGCACTTCGACCTGGTGGTTGATGTCGAGAAAGGTGGTCGGCTCGTCGAGTAGCAGCAGTTCGGTTTCCTGCGCCAGCGCCATGGCGATCCAGACGCGCTGGCGCTGCCCGCCCGAGAGTTCGTCCACCGCGCGGCCGGCGAGATCGAGCGTGTCGGTCGCCTGCAGCGCCGTGGCGACCGCCGCATCGTCTGCCGCCACCCACTGGCGAAACCAGCCCTGGTGCGGATAACGGCCGCGGCCGACCAGATCGGCGACGGTGATGCCATCGGGCGCCACCGGCGTCTGCGGCAACACACCGAGCAGCCTTGCCACTTCGCGCGTCGGCATCTGGTGGATGGCGCGGCCGTCGAGAAGAACCGTGCCGGCGCTCGGCGTCAGCAGCCGCGCCAGTCCGCGCAGCAGCGTGGACTTGCCGCAGGCATTGGCGCCGACGATCACGGTGAACTTGCCGGGCGGGATTTCGAGGCTCAGTTTGTCGACAATGGTCCGATCGCCGTAGCCGAGCGTCAGATCCGCGGCCGAGAGCTGGTGGTACTCTGACATCAAACGCCTCCGGATCAGCCGCCGCGGCCCGAACGATGGGCAGCAGCGAGCAGGTAGATAAGGAACACCGCGCCGAGCGCGCCGGTGACGACGCCGACCGGCAACTGGTTGCGGCCGAGCATGTGCTGGGCGATGAAATCGGAGCCGTTGGTGACCAGCCCGCCGACCAGCGCCGCTGGGATCAGCGCGCCTCCGGACGGGCCAAGCAGGCGCCGTGCGATCGGACCGGCGACGAAGGCGACGAAGGATACCGGGCCGACGGCCGCGGTCGCGAAGGCGGCCAGCAGTACGGCGACGAGGATCAGGCCGAGGCGCGAGAACTCGACGCGGGTGCCGAGCGCTGTTGCCGTGTCGTCGCCCAGTTGCAGCGATTGCAGCGGTCGCGACAGGATCGCCGCCAGCACCCCGAGGACCAGCAGGGCGATGGCCAGTGGCGTCAGCCCCTCGAAGCTCGCGCCATTGAGGCTGCCGGTCAGCCAGCTCAGCGCTTCCTGCACTTCCATGATGCGGGCGCGGGTGAACAGGTACGAGACCACCGCCCCGGCCAGCGCCGCCATGCCGATGCCGATCAGCACCATCCGGTAGGGCGTCACGCCATTGCGCCAGGCAAGCCCGTAGATCAGCAGCGCCGTCAGCACCGCACCGCCGCAGGCGCTGATCGACACGCCGAGACCCGACCACTTTAACACGATGATCGCCAGCACCGCCGCGGCGCTGGCGCCGGTGGTGATGCCGACGATGTCGGGACTGGCCAGCGGATTGCGGAGGATGGTCTGGAAGATGACGCCGGAGAGCCCGAACGCGGCTCCCGACAGCAACCCCGCGACGACGCGCGGCAGCCGCACGCCGAGGACGATGAAGTCGTTCGCCGCATCGGCATTGCCGGTGAATGGCGAGAGCAGCGAACGCACCACATCGGGCAGCGGCAGCGGATAGTCGCCGACCGACATCGACAGGCAGACCACCGCCAGCGACAGCAGCGCAAGGCCAAGCACCACGAGCCCGTAGCGCCGCTGCAAGCGCCTCTGCACCGCAACCACGGCGCCGACCGGGGCGAAGCCCGGGCTGAGCGGGGCGGCGCTCATAGCTCCGCCAGCTTCCTGCGCCGCACCAGCGCGATGAAGAACGGCGCGCCAAGCGCCGCGGTGACGATGCCGACCTGC
>JBKJMF010000022.1:0-5430 GCA_046596525.1 Devosia sp.
AGAAGGTGTCGCCGTTGAAGCCGCGCCGCTCCTGCCGGTAGAACACCGGGCCGCGGCTATCGAGCTTGATCAGCAGCGCCACGACGGCGAGCAGCGGGCTGAGGAAGACGAGGCCGAAACCGGCGCCGGTGACGTCGAACACCCGCTTCAGCAGCACCGCGCCGTCATTCATCGGCTTGCGCAGTGAGCGCAGCGCATTGTTGGGACCGAGCGGCACCACGTCGAGAAACTTGAAGCTGACATTGTCGGTGGCCGGCACGCAGACCACGTTGATGGCGAAGCGCTTCAGCTCGTTGGTGATCTTCTCCAGGGCGTCGATATCGCCGATCTCGCCGACGAACACGATGAACTCGGCGCCGTGCGATACCCAGTGCTGCGCGAACTCGACGATGGCGTTCTCGTTGACCCGATCCGCGTTCTCGATAACGTCTTCAAGATAGAGCGTGCCGGCGAGCCGGTAGCCGGTCTTCCAGAGGTTCCCATTGAGCAGGAAGCGGACGGTGTCGGCGCGATTGCCGACCACGGCGACTTTCTGGAACTGCAGCAGCCCGGAGCGGATACGGGCCATGACTGTTGCGTAGGCGATGGTGCGGACCAGCAGCAGGGCCGGCACGCCGAGCACGAAGGCTGCGATCAGCGAGACGCGCGACAGGTCGCCGGCGATGCCGACGAGGAACGCGCCGAACAGCGCGATGGCGAAGGTGGCGGTCCAGCCGAGGACGCTGTGCGCCAGCGTGGTATGCGGATGCTGGGCGCGATCGAGGAACTGGTTGGCGGCTGCAGCGGAGAAGCCGCCATAGAGCACGCCGACGACGATGGAGTAGGCTCCATAGAGTTCGAGGGGCACATCTTCGCCCGGAACATGCAGCACGAGGCCATGGTAGACCAGCGCCGGGAGCAGCATTACCAGGGCAGCGAACGCCCCCTCGGCAAGCGCGAAGGCAGCACAGAGGGCCGCCTGGTTGGCCACGACGCGGCGGGCTCGCCGTCGTTCCACGCCTTGATAGCTAAGCTCGCCTGGTGCCACAATAAATTGCCTCAAATTGTTGGCAATGCAGGGATATTCGAAGTCCTGCTGCCGCGCATTCGAGATAACAGAGTGCGGGAGTCGGCCCAAGCCTTGGGTTAAGGTGGGGTTAACGTGGGCGCGTCGCGGCCGCGATTAAGGATACCGCCAGATCCCGTCTCCACACCGCGCAGCCGCATGTTAGGGAAGCATTAACCCAAGGTGCGAGGGCTCGCGGCGCATGTCGTCCCAGATCAAAGCAGTGGCCATGTTGGCAGCGAACCCGGCGTTCGCGGCTATTCTCTGCCGCTCGCTCGAACAGGACGGCGGCTACCGCGTGGCGAGCTTCTCGAGCGTCGAGATGCTGACGACGTTCCTCCGTATCTCGCCGGTCGACGTGGTGGTGCTCGACACCGACCTGCCCGGCGCTCCGGCGATCGACATCGCCCGCGGCCTGCGCAGCCACATGAAGCTGGCGAGCAGCGCCTTCGAGATCGTGGCGCTGACCCGCGCCGCCGTGGCGTTCCACAAGCCGCTGCTGGCGGCGGGGATCGACGCCGTGCTGGAAAAGCCGGTGACGCCGGGGCAACTGCTCGATTGTGTGGACGCGCTGGTGCAGGTCGAACGCGCGGTTGCGGTGCAGCAGCAAGCCATGGCCATGGTGCGGCCGTTTGAACCGCGGCCGGTGATGGTCGAGCGGGTGGGGAATGTGATCCCGCTGTTCGGCGAGGGGCGGGGTTCGCGGTAGGCGGTTTGCCAACCCACCGGCGTCATCCCCGCGAAGGCGGGGACCCAGTGGGATCTCTCAGCACCGGTGACATCTGCAGCATCCCACTAGGTTCCCGCCTTCGCGGGAATGACGCCGGTATAGTGGGATCACCGAGCGCTTGCCCCGGGCCATGCTCTACCGGATCAGCGCCTCGTACAAATCCCCAATCCGCTCCACCGCAAAATCCGCCGCCCTGCCCCTGAGCACATCCGCGGCCGTCGGGTTGGCCAGCATCTCGCCCATCGCAACCGCCAACCCCTCCGCATCGCCGACCGGCACCAGCGTACCATACTTGCCATCGGCAAGGATCTCGCGCGGGCCGTGCGGGGCGTCGGTGGAGACCACCGGGACGCCGGCGGCCATGGCTTCGATCAGCACGTTGCCAAAACCTTCGCTGGTCGAGCTGAGGACGAACAGGTCGGCGGCGGCGTAGCAGGCGGCGGGGTCGTTGACGTATCCGGCGAAGAGCACGCGCGAACCGATTCCGATTGCTTCGGTTTCTTGCCTGAGCTCGCCGAGCAACGGGCCCTCGCCGAAGATCACCAGCCGCGCGGGGCGGGTCTGCAGCAGCTCGGCAAAACCGCGGATCAGCGTCTTGTGGTCTTTCACCGGCACCAGGCGTCCGGCGGTGGCGATCACGGGGCCGTCACCCATTGCGGTGATGTCGGCCTGCCAGGAGTATTGCTGCGCAGTACCAGTAAGTGCCGGCGGCAGCGGATTGTTGATCACCGCGACCTTGTCGGCGGGAACGCCGCGCGCGGTGATGTCGCGACCGACACCAGCCGATACGGCGATGGCCTTGGTGGCTCGGGCGGCGACAACACTCGACAGCAGCACCGCGATCTTCGAACCGAAATCGTTCGACGGGATCGATGCGGCGGCGTGGAAACTCGGGAAGAACCTGGCCTTGCTGAACGCGAGGTTGAGCGCCAGCGCGGTGATCAGGTTGGCGAACTCGGGGGCACTGAACACCACGTCGGGCTTGATGCGCCGGTAGAAGCCGGCACTGCGCCACAGCGCGGCGACGGTAGCCGGCTTGCCGAAGCCTTCGCCGCGGATCGGTACGCCCAGATCGACCAGGGGCACATTGTCGGCGCGCAGGGCCGCGTTCGGGCCGTCGCCGCTCCAGGTGAACAGCGTCACCTCGTGGCCGCGACGGGCCATTTCGTTGGCCATGAGCACGAAGACGCGCTCGGCGCCGCCGCCCCGGAGGCTCGGGACGTGGAAGACGACACGTTTGGCCATCGCCGGATCAGGCTGCGGCCGTAGCGGCGCCTCGCCGGCGCGGCGGATGCCGCATATCGCGCAGCATGCCGAAGACGATGGCCAAGAGCATGCCGACGATGAAGCCGCCGACCGCCCCTGCCCCAAGCATCACCACGGTACGCGGCGGCCACGAACGGCCGGCCGGCGGAACAGCGGTCGAGATGACGCGGACATTGGTGGTGTCGAGCTGCTCCCGCTCGGTGACCTGGCGGGCCCGGCTGAGGAAGGCCTCGTAGATCGTCGACTTGGAGGTGGCGTCGCGCTCGAGTTCGCGCAGCGTCACCAGCGCCTCGTTGTCGCCGAACACGCTGGTCTTCAGTTCGTCGGCTTTGGCGGTGAGCGCCACGACGGCGGACTTGGCCTCGTCGAGCGTCACCTTGGCGGCGGCGACGATGCGGCCGACCTCGGTTTCGAGCTGCGCGTTGACCGCTGCGAGCTCGGTATTGAGCCGGACGATGGTGGGGTGGCGCGGGCCATAGACCATCGACTGCGCATCGAGTTGCTGCTTGAGGGCACCGGCGCTGGCGCGCAGCGTGGTGAGCGCGCCCGAGGCCTGGGTGTCGGCGGTGGTGGCATTGCGGCCGGCGGCGACCAGTTCGTCATAGGTCGATTGCGCGGCGATGACGCGCGACTGCGCCTCCACCACCTGGCCGTTGAGCTGCTGCATGGTCTGGGTGTTGACCAGTTCGCCCGAGCTGGTGGCGAGGTTGTTGGCGCGCTTGAACGCCTCGACCTTCTCCTCGGCGACCTTCACCGAGGCCTTGAGTTCATCGAGCCGGTCGTTAAGCGACGCGGCGGTGCGGCCGGCGCCATCGGCTTCGGCCGTCGCCAACTCGGCCTTGAATGCATCGACGATAGCCGATGAGAGCAGGATCGACTTATCTGGGGTCTCGGACGAGACGCGTAGCGTTGCGACGAACGACTTCTCGTCGGCGGTGCTGCTGACGCGCTTGCTGAGCGACGACAGCGCAGCGAGCCGGGGGTCGCCGGCTTCTTCATCCTTGCTACCGAGTAGGCCCGAGAGCAGGCCCGGGGTCGGATCGTAGAATTCCTTGTCGGCGACGAGGTTCAGCTTATCGACGACGCGCGTCAGCACGTTGCCCGAAGTGAGCACGCGCAGCTTGCTGCCGGCGTTGAGCAAGGCGCTATCGACCTGCCCCGGCTGCTGGAACAGATCGTCGGTGACCACCTGCAGGTTCGCCGGATCGATGAGGATGTCGGTCGAGACGGTGTACTTGGGCGGGCTCAGCACCGCATAGGCGCCACCGGCCACTGCGCCGACCACGGCAAGCACCAGCGCCGCGACGACGCCGCTGCGCATCCACACGAAAAGCCGCCCGAAATCGAGCTCAAGGAAATCGCCGATCTTGCCCAGCGTCACGGTTTCGACCGGCGCCGGCTGCGGAGCCGGCGGTGCGATCTCGTTATTGGCAGGGCGCGAGCCGAGGCGCGCGAAGGCGCGAGCGCCGGACGGGGGGCTCACAGGATGCGGCCTGTCGGACATGCTGGACATGGCGTTAACATCTCGTTTTCGAAGCTGGCCTATTGTTAGGGCTTTATATACCAGTGCCCGCCCGGCGCTCCCGGAATGGGGTTTCTTGGTAAATCCCTACTGGATACCCCTCGAAAGGCTTGCTGCGTTGAGCTATTCCGCCACCGGACCGGAGGCTCAGGACGCCGGCACGCGGCGGCAGAACGCGCTTTCGATCCTGTTCCTCTTCGTCACCATCTTCGCCTTCGCCATCCGCTTCTGCGTCTCGCCCGAGATGATGAACCAGGTGATGGAGTACACGACGAAGTTCGGCAGCTTCTACGAGAAGCTCCACCTCGGCACCTACGCCATCTTCATCCTGCTGCCGGTGGCGCTACTGAGCCGCCCGATCCAGCTACGCGGCCACGACATCCGGCGCTTCAAGGACCTTCTGCGCTTCAGCGCCATCATGGTGCTGGTGATCGTGCTGATGATGGCGCTCGGCCGTTCGAGCGCCGCCGGGCTGATCCTCGATACGTACCTGGTGGCCGGGGCGGCGGGGCTGATCGTCCTCAGCATGACCCCGCAGATGCGGCGCATCGTCGGCGACGCGGTGCTGTGGATGAGCCTCGTCAGCGCGATGATCGGCATCCTCGAATTCGCGACCCGCACCCGCCTCGCGCCCTACGACCTGCACGAGGAGGTGTTCCGTCCCACCGGCCTTGCCGACCATCCACTGACGCTCGGCCTCATGTGCGCAGCCTCGATCGGCTTCGTGCTGATGACCGGCTGGAAGCCGTGGCTGAAGATCGCGGCAGTCGGCGTGCTGTTCATCGCGACCGCCACCGCTGGCGCACGCTTCGCGCTGCTGCTGGCGAGCGCCGAGATCGTCGCCGTCGTGCTGCTGGTGCCGTGGAC
>JBKJMF010000449.1:0-5158 GCA_046596525.1 Devosia sp.
CCGCACTGCGCAAGCAGATCATGGCGATTCCGGGCGTCGGCAAGGGTTCGCCCACCGATGCGGATTGGCAGAAAGTTGGCGAACTTTGCCTCGGGGCAACCAAGGCCAGCGTCAAAGAGGGCGAGTTTGCCGGAGTTGAGCTGACCTTCATGGGTCTGAACAACCAGAACCTGCACAACTTCCTGTTCCGCGGCTTCCTGAAGCCGTGGGAGGCCTATACCGGCGCCAAGATCAACTGGATCGACCTCGCCCAGGCCGACTACAACCCGCGCCTGCAGCAGTCGATCGCGACCGGCACGGTGGATTTCGATATCGTCGAGATGGGTGCACCCTTCGAGGGCGATACTGCCAGCAAGGGCCTGCTCGACGAGATGCCCGACTGGGTGAAGACCCAGATCGAGGCCGACGACCTCGTGGGCTATCTGCAGCCGCCGGTCGGCACCTGGGAAGGCAAGACCTACCGCATAAACATTGACGGCGACTGCCATACGTTCGCGTACCGCAAGGATTATTTCGGCGACGGCTCGATCAGCGGCATGGCGGACGTGCCGACGCACTGGGAGGACTTCCCCGCGCTGGCCACCGCCCTTGCCGGCAAGAACGATCCGATCACCGGGACCCCGGCCTATGGCTTCCTCGACCCGCTGAAGTACCAGTGGGGCGGCTTCGGCTTCTATTTCCTCGAGGATCGCGCTGCGGCTTATGCCAAGCATCCGGACGATCCGGCATGGTTGTTCGATGCCGATACGATGAAGCCACGCGTCAACAACCCGGCCTGGGTGCAAGCCATCCAGGACGTGCTCGATCTGGTGAAGGCCAATGCCTATCCTCCTGATCAGCTCAACGCCGATCCGAACGCCACTGCCTTCTCGCAGTTCCTCGGCGGCACCGGCGCGGCCCTCACCTGGTGGGGCGACGTCGGCTCCAACGCCCGCACTTCCGATACCTCGGTGGTCGGCGATGTCGTCGGCTTCTCGATCAACCCCGGCGCCAAGAAGGTCTACAACTCCAAGACCAGCGCCTGGGAAGAGAAAGAAAACTTCGCTCCCAACATGGCCTATATCGGCTGGGGCGTTTACGTCACCAGCCGCGTCTCCGCCGACGAGAAGAAGCGCAAGGCCGCCTGGTCTGCCGCCGCCCACCTCGGCGGCAAGGACATCTCGCTGTGGACCGCCGCCTATCCGTCAGGCTTCCAGCCCTTCCGCAACTCGCACTTCCAGTACGAGGAGTGGGAAGCAGCGGGCTACGAGCGCGGCTTCGTCGAGGATTACCTCGGCTCGAACCTCGACAGCTATAACCATCCGAACGCGGCCATCGAGCCGCGTATCCCCGGCATCTTCCAGTACTATTCGATCGCCGAGGACGAGCTGGTGAAGGGCATCAACGGCCAGTACGCCGGCGCTCAGGAAACCGCCGACGCCATCGCTGCCGCCTGGGAGAAGATCACCGACCAAATCGGTCGCGACAACCAGATCAAGCTCTACAAGGCGTCGCTCGGGCTTTGATGTCCGGCGCTGATTGACAATCCACGGCTGGTGGCTAACCGTCACCAGCCGATTTAGTTCTGAGCCCGAACTGTTCGATGAGGCGTGGATGGCGTTGACTGAATCACCGAGCTACGGCGTCATCACCCCTCGCCGCAAGGAAGCGGGCAGGGCGCTCATCGCCGCCGCCACCGTCCTGTTTCTCGCTGTCGGCCTGCTCCAGGCCCTAAACTCCGCCGGCATCCTGCCCCTCGGCCTCAAAGATTGGCGCCCAACGCTCTACGCTTACCTGCTCTGGGCCATCGCCCTAGGCGCCGGCATGGTGATGATGCGCGGCGAAGCGGGCCTCAAGGCCCTGTTCATCCTGCCGGCCGCGCTCTTCACCGTCGCCATGGCGATCTTCCCGACCCTGTTCGGCCTCTCGATCGCCTTCACCGACTGGAACCTCGCCTCCCTGACCGGCCAGAAGTTCAACGGCATCGACAACCTCGTCCAACTGGTCCGCGATCCGTTCTACTGGAACGCCATGCGCAACATGGTGATCTACGTGCTCTTCGTCCTCGTCGAGTACGCCATCGCCTTCGGCCTCGCGCTGCTGCTCAACGCCGAAATCCGCGCCCGAAAGTTTTGGCGCGTCGTCTTCCTCATCCCGTTGATGCTGTCGCCCGTCGCCGTCAGCTGGATGGTCGGCAAGTCGATGCTCGAATACCGCTTCGGCCCGATAGCGCGCTTCGCCCGCTGGCTGGGCTTCAACAACCCGAGCTTCTTCACCGACCCCTGGGTCGCCCGGCTCTGGATCGAAGCGATGGATGCGTGGGTGTCGATCCCCTTCGTGATGATCCTGCTGCTCGCCGGCCTCCAGGCCATGCCCAAGGAAGTCATTGAGGCGGCGAAGGTCGATGGCGCCTCGCCCTGGCAGCGCTTCTGGCAGATCACCTTCCCGCTGATGCTGCCGGTGTCGATCACCGCGATCGTCCTGCGCATCATTTTCAAGCTCAAGCTCGCCGACATTATCATCACCGTCACCTCCGGCGGCCCCGGCGGCGCCACCGACAGCGTCTCGAGCTTCATCTATCGCGAGTACCGCGACCGCTCGAATGTCGGCTACGGCACCATGCTGGCAATGTTCTACCTGGTGTTGATCGTCATCTTCATCACCGTCGTGTTGCGGGTCTTGAGCAAATACATGCGGAGAATGACCTGATGGCCGCCGAAGCAACCATCGCCGCCCCGGCCTCCGCTGATACCGGCGCTGCCGCCCGCCGCCTCAAGCATGTCGCAGGCAAGGTCGGCATCTACGCCGCGCTGGTGTTCTGGGCCTTCGTCTCGCTGTTCCCGGTCTACTGGACCATCACCACCTCGATGAAGGTGGCCAAGGACGTGCAACTCGGCCACCTGATCCCGTGGGTCGATTACCAGCCAAACTGGCTGGGCTGGCGCTCGCTCGGCCTCTCCCCCGACACCATCGGGCAGATTTCCACCGTGCGCGACGAGTTTCTCGGCCGCTTCCTAAATTCGGTCTACACTGCCTTCGGCGCCTCGGCGCTGGCCGTGACCATCGGTGCACTCGCCGCCTATGGCCTCAGCCGCTTCCAGTACAAGTTCCTCTGGATGAAGAACGAGGACCTGAGTTTCTTCTTCCTCAGCCAGCTCATCCTGCCGCCGGTCGTCCTCGCCCTGCCGTTCCTCGTGCTCTACCGCGAGCTGGCGCTGCTCGACAGCCTCGTCGGCCTGATCCTGCTCTACACGCTCACTGTGCTGCCCATCGTCATCTGGATCATGAAGGACCAGTTCGACACCATCCCGATCGAGCTCGACGAAGCCGCGCAGGTCGATGGCCTCGGCCCCTGGGGCACCTTCTTTCGCATCATCCTGCCCATGGCGCTGCCGGGCATGGTCGCGGCGTTCATCCTCGCCTTGATCCTGTGCTGGAACGAGTACTTCTTCGCCGCGCTGCTCACCGGCTCGGGCGCCAAGACCCTGCCCGTCATGGTCGCCAGCCAGACCGGCTCACAAGGCATCAACTGGTGGAGCATGGCCGCGCTATCGACGGCCGCCATCGCCCCCCTGGTCATCGTCGGCATCCTGCTCGAGCGCTACATCATCAAGGGCCTGACGGCGGGCAGCATCAAGGGATAGGGGGAGCGCTGACTGAAGCAGACGGCCCCCTCCCATCCTCCCCCATGAAGGGGGAGGTGCCTCGCCGGTGTGCTTGGCACGATTGAGCCACAGCCTCGACTCTTCACCTCCCCCTTCATGGGGGAGGCCGGGAGGGGGCCGTCTCTATCGTTTCGTCACCCATCTGAAGCGAAGCGCGAAACAAGCAAGTCAACGGGGCCTAGCCCAGCTCCCGCATCAGATCCTTGTTCCGCTCATACAGCTCCCGGAACACCCGGTACCGCCGCTCATACAGCCCGCGCAAATTCTCATCCGGTGTGATCTCGTGATCCACCGGATTCCACGTCCGGATGTCATCCGGCTGCACGTCGCCGATCGCCAGCGCCGCAATGAACGCATCGCCATACGACGCCCCCACCGTGATCTGCCGCACGATCTGCGTCCGCCCCGAAACGTCCGACGTGGCCTGCGACCATACCCTGTTCTTGGTCCCGCCACCCGCCGCGAGGATCGCCTTCGGGGGCTGCCCCACATCGGCATAGGTCTCGAACACGTGCTGCGTGCCGAACGCGATGCCCTCGAAGATCGCGCGGTAGATGTCGCCACGCGCATGCGTCAGGTCCATCCCGAACAGCACGCCCTTGGCCTCGGTGTCGTGGATCGGCGTCCGCTCGCCCGAGAAATACGGCAGCATCACCAGCCCGTTGGCTCCAGGCGGCGAGCCCTCCGCCTCGAGCGCCAGCGCCATCACCGCCGTCGCCGGATCGAGCTCCTTGGCGAAGTGCTCGCGGAACCAGTGGCTCAGCGTGCCGCTGGTCGCCAGCCCCGACATCGCCGCGTGCTTGCCCGGGAAGAACCACGGCGCATACCAGAGCCGGGCGTCCGGCACCCGAACCGGGGTGATCTCGATGATGAAGATGGTCGAGCCATACATCAGCAGCATGTCGCCGCTGTCGAGCACCCCGACGCTCAGCGCCTCGGCGCCTGCATCGATCGTCCCCGTGGTTACCGGCGTCCCCACCGCCAGTCCGGTCGCCGCCGACGCCTCGGCCGTCACCGTGCCGGCAATATCAGTCGTCCAGATCGCCTCGGGCAGCTTGTCGAGCCCGATGATGTCGTCGGCCAGCTCATCGTTCCATTCAAGCTTCTCGACATCGTACAGCGGCGAGAAGTTCGCCGCCGAATAGTGGTCGATCACGTAGCGCCCGGTGAGCTTCTGCACGATGTAGGTGGTCGAAGTCAGGATCTTCGCGGTCTTGGCGTAGATTTCCGGCCGGTTCCGCTTCAGCCAAAGGATCTTCGGCCCGATCGACTGCGACGTCAGCGCGTTGCCGCACCTGCTCAGCAGCACGTCCTCGCCAATCCGCGCCGTCAGCTCCTCGATCTCCTTGGCCGCCCGCGTATCGACGCCATAGAGCACGCCGTTCATCAGCGGCTCGCCCTCGGCATCCACCGGCAGCATGCACGGCCCGATGGCGCTCGCCGCCACCGCGACGATATCCGCCGGCGCCACGCCGCTGTCGGCGATCAGCTTCTGGCTAAGAAAGCAGAAATCG
>JBKJMF010000552.1:0-5978 GCA_046596525.1 Devosia sp.
GGCATCGGCATCGACGCCAGCCGCGAGATGATCGCCGTGGCACGGGCGAAGCTCGCGCAATGCTCGATCGGCCACGCGCAGGTGCGGCTCGGCGATATCGCCGATCTCGATGCCAGCGCCGGCCGCGCCGATGTCATCGTCATCCATCAGGTGCTGCACTATTTCGACGATCCGGGCCGGGTGCTGGCGCAGGCGCGGCGCGCCCTGAAGTCGGGTGGCGAGATGCTGATCGTCGATTTCGCCCCGCACGGGCTCGAGTTCCTGCGCACGCACCACGCGCATCGCCGCCTCGGCCTCAGCGAGGCGCAGATGGCCGGCTGGGCCCGCGCCGCCGACCTGTCGGTCAGCGAGCTCAAATCCTTTCCACCCACCAATCCGACCGAGGGCCTCACCGTGTGCCTCTGGCGGCTCACCGACGAGACGGACAAACCCATATGAGTACCGACTACACCGACCGCCCGAGCCGCATGCGCCCGGACGAGCGGCCGAAATTCCAGGTTTCGTTCGAGTTCTTCCCGCCCAAGACCGACGTCATGGAGGAGCGGTTCTGGGACTCGATCCACAAGCTCGCCCCTCTGCATCCACGCTTCGTCTCCGTCACCTATGGCGCCGGCGGCTCGACGCGCGAGCGCACCCTGCGCATGGTCAGCCGGGTGAAGGCCGAGACCGGCGTCGATGCCGCGGCGCATCTCACCTGCGTCGCCGCGACCCGCGACGAGGTCGACGCCGTCGTCCGCGGCTACCAGGAGGCGGGGATCAGCCGCATCGTGGCACTGCGTGGCGATCCGGCCGAGGGCATCGGCAAGCCGTTCACCCCGCATCCCGATGGCTACAAGAATGCCGCGGACCTCGTGGCCGGCATCCGGCGCATCGGCGACTTCGATATCTCGGTCGCCGCCTACCCGGAAAAGCATCCGCAGAGCCCGAGTTGGGAAGCCGACATCGACAACTTGAAGCGCAAGCTCGATGCCGGCGCGACTCGCGCCATCACCCAGATGTTCTTCGACAACGACAACTATTTCCGCTTCGTCGAGCGGGCTCGGGCAGCTGGTATCACCGCGCCGATCGTGCCCGGTATCCAGCCGATCCACTCGTTCAAGCAGATCTCGGGATTCGCCGCCCGCTGCGGCGCAACTATCCCCGGTTGGGTTGCGGAGCGCTTCGAAGGGCTGGAGGAGGATCCCGAGACCCATGCGCTGGTTGCATCGGCGGTAGCCGCCGAGCAGGTGTTGGAACTGGTCGATAATGGGATTACGGAGTTCCACTTCTACACTCTCAACCGCTCCAACCTGGTGCTGGCACTGGCGCGGTTGCTGGGGGCGCGGCCCGACTGATCCGTCCCGCTGACAACGTGTTCAGCGTCCGTTCAGGTCCGTTCAGGCACCGTTCATCCTTGCGGCAATCCCGCGATGATCCCTCGGCCATCCACAAAATGGCCACGTTAATTGGCTTCCGTCGGGCTGTGGGGACGGGGGCAAGTTTGAAGGACAGCAGCCTATGAAACTCGATGGCAAGGTGAAGGGCGGACTGGCTTGGGCCGGTCTAGTCGTCATCCTCGCGGTGCCCGCCGCGAACATGGTCGTCGGCAATCAGAGCGGCAGCGCGGCGAACAGCGCCGTGACCGCCGATGCCGGCGCGACCAAGCCCGCCCTGAAGCTTCCGGCCGCCAAGCCCGCAGCGACCGATCCAATCGAGACCGCCAGCGTCACGAGCGAGGATCCGGTCGACAAGCTGCTCGCCAAAGGCAAGAAGCTGCCGTCCTACATTTCGGACGGCGACAACGCGGCGACGCAGCAGCCAGCCACCCTCAAGCCGGTGAAGCCGGCCGCTCCGGTGACCGCGCCGACCAACGTCGCGACTGTCGCTCCCGCGGAAACCAATCCGCCGGTGCCGCTGCCGCGTACCGCGCGTCCGGCCGGTACTGCGGTTGCGTCTTTGCCGGCCGCCGAGAAGCCGTTGATCCTCGATGAGAACAGGGTCCAGCAGCAGGAGAACGCGGCCGTCGAGCCGTTCCCGCTCAGCGACGACGAGGTCGTCACCGGCGATCAGCTGGAAGAGTGGGATTCGGGTTCGCTTGCCGACTACCTGGAGCAGAGGGGACTGCTGTCGCAGAGCTCAGCCGAAGAGAGTTACGATCCGGACGGGTTCTTCCTCGACGAGGGACCGAACAAGAAGAAGAAGCAAGTGCCGGAAGACGACTTCTTCTTTTTCTGAAATCTGCGGCCGCCTCACGAGGCGGCCGAAACGTCATTGGGGGCCCGACGATGCAATCCGCCGCATGTCTCACGGCTATTAATTTCGCATTCGGCCGCTATTGTGCGCCGAGATCGGAGAGGCATATGTCGGTCTGGCAGCGCCTTAGCGCATTCGTAGGGTCCGCCTCGGAGCGGACCGGAATCGTCGGTTCGTTTATCAATGCGCTCGATCCCGACACCTGGCTGCCGGGTGGGCGCGATGCCGCGTTCACCCTCGCGCTGATCGCTCTATCGGCCAAGATGGCGGTGTCGGACGGTGTGGTCACCGCATCCGAGCTGCGTGCCTTCCAGCGCACGGTCGAGATCCCGGCGGGCATCGAGCAGCAGGTCGACAAGCTGTTCAAGCTCGCGCAGCAGGATGTCGCCGGCTACGAAGCCTACGCCAAGAAGGTCCGGCGCTTCTTCATCGACAGCCCGGATACGCTCGAGCATGTGCTCGACAGCCTGTTCTTCATCGCCTCGGCCGATGGGCTGATTCATGAGGCCGAGCTCGATTACCTCAAGAACGTCAGCGACATCTTCGGCTTCGACGATGCCCGTTTCGAGCAACTGACCTCGCAGCATGTCCTGTTCGACCGTGGCGCTGACCCCTATGTCGTTCTCGGCCTGGTCCCCAGCGCTGAGCGGGACGAGGTGAAGCGGGTCTATCGCTCGCTGGTCGCCGAGCACCACCCCGACCGGCTGATCGCCAAGGGCGTGCCCGAGGAACTGATCGACGTGGCGACTGCCCGCATGGCGGCGATCAACAACGCCTACAACCAGATCATGAAGCGCGCCGCCTGACTGCGCGCTTGACGCGACCTCACCCCACCCCCCATATGCGCCTCGCCAGTTGACCGGGTGGCCGCTCCTGTTTCCGTGGGAGAGGAAAGTCCGGGCTCCATCGAAATACGGTGACGGCTAACGGCCGCCGGGGGCGACCCCAGGGAAAGTGCCACAGAAAGCAAACCGCCACGCCTTCGGGCGCGGTAAGGATGAAAGGGTGCGGTAAGAGCGCACCGCGTGCCTGGCAACAGGGACGGCACGGCAAACCCCACCGGGAGCAAGACCAAATAGGGATGACGCGGCGTAGGGTGAAAGTCCTTCGCCAGCCGGTTTTCGAGGCCTGTCATCCGGGTTGGTTGCATAAGGCCGGCAGTAATGCCGGTCAAAGATGAATGGTCACCACGTCAGCGCCGTGAGGCGCCGGCCCTACAGAACCCGGCTTATAGGTCAACTGGCGGATATCGAGGGGGTGGGCGAAAGCCCGCCCCTTCGACCCATACTCAAGGTCGCCGCCGCGCAGTGAGGTTCGCTCAACGTGAGACCTTCAACCCGGTAGTGAGGGGGGCTCTACCCCGAAATAGCTCGTTGATTAGCATGAGCGATGAGTAGTGAGAGGCCAATGCCTCGTCTCGGGAACAGGGCAGCTCCCCGTATCGAACCTTGGCTGCGCATTGTAGTTCGGGGATGAACCGAGCGATGCTCACGGCGGCATTGACGGCCTGTAGCTCTTGTTCAAGCGCGGAAAGGTCGTGCCCGCGCCGGTCGTACCTCCCACCTGACATTGAGATCACAGCTTTGATGACCTTTTCTGCGACCTGCAGAGACGACCATTTCGACGCTCCGTATTCGGGACGATCGTCGGTGAGGTGCATAACCGCTGCCCGCAGGTCGCTACGTGCGTGACGGATAAGCTCGTTGCTGCCCGAGTCCCGAAGAATTGAGAGAGCGAAGAACGCAATGTTGAAGCGATCATGCAGCTCCGCCATCGCGTCTCGGCTAAGCTTGGAAGCATAAACATCGGTCATGCCTTCAACAAACTGCACGATGTTATAGACGCCGGGTGCGAGTGACACACTCGGGTGCATGGCGACAAACATTCCTCTGCCGATCAACAGTGGCGCCACAACGGTCCATAGATCGCCATCGAGATTGATAACGGCCTTGCCGAGGGTGGCGTCGACTTTTAGCTTCGTGCCGTACCGCTGATCGTACCATTGGAAGATGCGTTCAGACGTTGGCCAGTGATCAGCGGCGGGTAGTCCAGTCCCCGGCGGAAGGGGGGCGAACGGGAGCGGAAGTTTGAACGTCTGAGCCAGTTCAATCACAGCATTCAATGGGCGCGCCGAGATTGCCAGCCCGCGCTCACGGAGCGCCGTATCCACCTTCTCCATAAGGGAGTCGAACTCCGTCGCGTCCTCGGGAATGGCCGACAAGGTGGAAAGCGCCTTCGTTGTACGAAATCTGCGCGATCATAGCAGGCCAAGGGGCGGTAGCCACCTTCCCCCATTGGTACAGCGCCTTCCGTACCTCCGGGCAGGCGGTCATAGGTGTGGTCACCACGTCAGCGCCGTGAGGCGCAGGCCCTACAGAACCCGGCTTATAGGTCAACTGGCACTTTTCCTTCTCCCTCACGCAAAATCGATGCGGAGTCGGTTATTTGCGACTCTGTGTATGAAAAACTTGACACTATGTCGGGTTTGCATTACATCGACGTCAACGTTGAGACAGGGCCGGAGGCCGAGATGAGCTACAAGGAATGGGAAGCCGTAGTGAATGTCCTGGGCGCCATCGTCATTGGCGCCTGGGTGATCTTTGAGGCCTTGACCAACCCGACCACGTCCGTCGCCGAGGTAGCTGCCCGGCTCCTCTGGGCCATCCTGTTCGTAGTGCTGTTCAACATCGCCGCGATGATTGTGATGACCATTCTTGTCTCCATCGCCCGGCGCGAAGAGTTCAAGGACGAGCGGGCGGATGAGCGGGACAGGGCGGTCGGCCTGAAGGGTATGCGGAACGGGTACGTGGTCGCTTCTATCATCGGGGCGGCGAGCCTGTTCCCGCTGGCCTGGGGCTACGATCCCACCGTCGCCGCCTATGTGCTGTTCGGCGGGCTGATGCTGGCCGGCGTCGTCGATGCCGTCTCGCGGCTAGTCTACTACCGGATCGGCTGACGCCATGGGCAAGGGACAGGCCCAGATCGCCAACACCATCCGCACGCTGCGGTTTCAAGCCAGCGAGATGACCCAGGCGGCGCTTGCGGAAAAGGTGGGCGTCACGCGCCAGACCATCGTCGCCATCGAGCAGGGCCGCTACTCGCCATCGCTCGAAGTGGCGTTCCGCATCGCCCGGGTGTTCGGCGCGCCGCTCGAGCAGGTGTTCCAGTATGAAGGCGGCGACAGCTAGTCGCCGTCGAACTTCCAGACGCAACGCCTGACGCCTCGGCAGATCACTTGCCGGGACGGCCAAGCTCACCCAACGATGGAGACGGATCATGAAGGCAATCGTGCAGGAAAAATACGGATCGCCCGAGGTGATGCAGCTGCGCAGCCTCGCTGAGCCGGTTCCGGGCGCCGGCGAACTGCTGATCCAGGTGTACGCCACCGTTGCGACGCCATCGGATGTGGCGTTCCGGACTGGCAGCCCCTTTGTCGCGCGGCTGTTCTCGGGACTAGTGAAGCCGAAGGCGCCAATCCTCGGCGACAACCTTGCCGGTGTGGTTCTCGCAGTCGGCTCCGACGTCACCCGGTTCCAGGGGGGCGACCGGGTCTACGGCTCGACCGGATCGTTGGCCGGCGCCAATGCCGAGATGACCTGCCTGCCCGAGGCGGCAGCGCTGGCCGTCATGCCGGCGGAGATGAGCTTTGGCGAAGCGGCCGGGCTTGCCGATGGTGGTCTCACGGCGTTGCCGTTCCTTCGCGACACCGGCGAGCTCAAGGCCGGCCAGCACATCCTGATCAACGG
>JBKJMF010000589.1:0-8632 GCA_046596525.1 Devosia sp.
CCATCGATGCGATCGCCGACGCGGCGGTGCAGGTGAACTCGACGGTCGAGAATATCGGCGCGCGCCGGCTCGCCACCATCCTCGAGCGACTGGTCGAGGACATCTCGTTCGACGCCCGCGACAAGTCGGGCGAGACGATCCGCATCGACGCCGCCTATGTCGAGGAACGCATCGGCAAGATGGCCGCCGACACCGACCTCAGCCGCTTCGTGCTGTAAGCCATGAAGGCCGGGAGCGATCCCGGCCTTTCATTACAGCGGCGTGCCGAACCGGGCGCCGCGCTCCGCCTTGCCCTCTTCGAGCCGGGCCCGCAGGTCCGTCATCCAGTCCGGCTCATCCGGCAGGGTTTCGCTGAGCGCGTAGGCAACGCGGGCGTACCAGTAGAGACCGGCGAAGCGCTGGCAAACGCCGCGCAACTTCGGGTCCGGTAGCGGACGGAACGAGGCATAGCCATCGAGGAACACGGCCTCCCTCGCCGCCGCGAGTTCCGGACTGACGTCGTCGGCAAGGCTGTCGACGGCCTGTCCGATGTCCATGGCGAACCAGTGGTACATCGCGTCGTCGAAATCGATGGCGAAGCAGCGGCCCGTCTCGGCATCGAAGAAGACGTTGTCGCACTCGAAATCGTAGTGGACGAGCCCATAGCTCTCGCCGTCACGCGGCAGGCCGGCGAGATGCGCCGCGATCCGGTTCGCCTCCTCCAGCGCCGCCGATGTGTTGGGGAGACCGGCCAGCGCCGACCGGATCCAGTCCAGCACGTCGGCTTCCGTCCAGCGCGGCGCGCCTTCCGGCCGATAGGTGGCGGACAGCCGATGCAGCTCCGCCAATCCCCGCCCGTAGCTGGCGATGACAGTGTCGTCGAGATCGGTTCGGCTCAGCTGGATGCCGGGAACTTTGTGGAACGCGGTGGCGACATATTCACCCCAGGGCGTCGACTGGGCGACGACAAGGGCACCGTTCGTCGCGGCAATCGGGACTACGGCGCCGTAGCCGAAACTGCGGAGATACCCGATGAACTCCAGCTCAGCGCTGACGCGGCCGAGGGGCCTTTCACTCAGCGGCGCGAAGCGGAGGAAGCGCGTCTCGCCCCGCCACTCGTAGGGATAGATGGCGTTGGACGAAATCCGAAAGCGCTCGAACGAACTGGGCTCGGCTTCCCAGTTGGCAAGCAGCATCTGGGCAAGCGGCACGTTCTTGTTCAGGTGTCGGAGCTTGAGCATGTGGATGGCCGCCTTTGTTGCCGCGATCTAAGCCGCTTCCACTCTCCGGCACCAGACCGGTCAGATCGCGGTGACCGGCTCCCCGAACTGCGCGCCGTGGAGGCGGGCATAGGCTCCGGGCTTGGCCAGCAACTCGGCGTGCGATCCCTGCTCGACGATGCCCTCGGTCCCGACCACGACGATTCGGTCAGCGTTTCGGATCGTAGCGAGTCGATGCGCCACGACCAGCGTCGTCCGACCAACGGACAGCGCCGCCAGCGCCTGCTGGATGGCGTACTCGGTTGCCGTATCGAGCGCCGAAGTGGCTTCGTCGAGGATGAGGATGGGCGGGTTTTTCAAAAAGATGCGGGCAATGGCGAGCCCGCTGCTTCTGGCCCCCGGAGAGCTTCACGCCGCGCTCACCGGTCGGCGTATCGAGGCCATCCGGCAGAGCCAGCACGAACTCATCCAGCGCCGCCCGCCGCAGCGCATCCATCACCTCGTCGTCGCTGGCGCCGAGGCGGCCATAGGCGACGTTCTCGCGGATGGTCGAGCCGAACAGGAACACATCCTGCTGCACGATGCCGATTTGGCCGCGCAGCGAGGCCTGGGTCATGTCGCGGATGTCGGTGCCGTCGATGCTGATGGAGCCGGCGGTGACATCGTAAAAGCGCGGCAGCAGCGAGCAGATGGTGGTCTTGCCGGCGCCCGACGGGCCGACGAAGGCCACGGTTTCGCCAGCGGCGATGGTGAGGTTCAAGCCGTCGAGCACCTTGTCCTTGGCCGCCGGGTCGCCCGAATAGGCAAAGCTTACGTCCTTGTAGACGATGTCGCCCTTCAGCGCCGGGGCGACGACTGCCCCCGCCCGATCGGCGGTATCGGGCTCGGTGTCGATCAGCGTGGTGAAGCGGCGGAAGCCCGCGATGCCCTTGGGATAGCTCTCGAGCACCGAGGTAATCTTGTCGATCGGGCGGAAGAACACATTGACCAGCAGCAGGAAGCTGACGAAGCCGCCATAGCTTAGCTCGCCCTTGATGACGAACCAGGTGCCGGCAATCATCACCACCAGCTGCACGAAGCGGGTGCTGAAATAGCTGAGCGCGATCGACGCGGTCATGATGGCATAGGCGCTGAGCTTGGTGGCGCGGTAGCCCTCGTTGTTCTTCGCAAACAGGCCGCGCTCATAGTCCTCGTTGGCGAAGGCTTTCACCACGCGGATGCCGCCGACGCTTTCCTGCACCCGGGTGTTGAAATCGCCGACCTGCCGGAACAACTGCTGCCAGGTTGTGGTCATCCGGGCGCCATAGCGGCTCACCAGCCAGGTCATCAGCGGCACGATGATGGTGGTGATCAGCGCCAGTTGCCAGTTCACGGTGAACATCAGCAAGAAGGCGCCGATGAAGGTCATGATGGCGATGAACAGGTCCTCGGGGCCGTGATGGGCGACCTCCCCCACCTCCTCGAGATCCTTGGTGACGTGGGTGATCAGCTGTCCGGTCTTGTTGTTGTCGAAGTAGCGGAAGCTGAGCTTCTGGATGTGATCGAACGCCTGCCGGCGCATGTCGGTCTCGATCGAGATGCCGAGCGCGTGGCCCCAGTAGTTGACGATGGCGGAGAGCACGGTGTTGAGCGCGAACACGCCGAGCAGCAGCGCAGCGGTGCCGGCGATCAACCCCCAGTTCTGCCCTGGCAGCAGGTCATCGACGAACAGTTTTACGGCCAGCGGGAAGCCAAGCTCGAGCATGCCGGCGAGAATCGCACAGCCAAAATCGAGGAAGAACAGGTGCTTGTAGGGCGCGTAATAGGCAAAGAACCGGCGCAGCATGAAACTTGTCCGCAGAGGTCAGGAAATATGGGGTTAGCGCATAGGCCCGTTGAGCCGGGCTGTCCACCCGGGTGGATGTTCCACGTGAATCCTTGGCGCACTAACCCAGGAGGCTTGCAACCGCCGACACGGAGATGATGCTGGCGACCTCCTCGCCACTCAGTTCGCGGCCGAGCTCGGCTTCCACCTCCAGCACGAGACGCGCATGGGCGAGGCTGGTCCAGGCAGCGAGGCTGTTCATGTCATCGGTGGCCGAGATGGCACCCTGGATTTCGAGGGCGCTGGCCACCAGCGCCATGGCACGGACCTCAGTGTTCATGGCGGTCTCCATATGGTCTGGCGAACCAGTCTTCGGGCCGGAGTTCGAACTCGACGGCCGGCCGGCTCTCGCCGGTCAGCGGATCGGGATCGAAGGTGGTCGCGCTCCCGGTAACCCGGAAACCGAGCTGGCGATAGTTGAAGATGGAAGGCGCGTTGCGCGCGTCGATGGTCGCCCCAAAGCGTTCTGTGCCGTGGGCGAAGAAGTGGCTGAGCAGCCGGACGCGAACCTCAACCACGACGCCCTTGCCCCACCAGTTCCGATTATGCAGGCCGACATGGCAATGGGCGGACGTAGCGGATTGGCGCACCACCATGTGCAGACCGATCACGTCGCCGCTCGCCTTCGCAACAATCGCGTGCGCGAAGCGGGTCCGGCCGTTCGGGCGCGGTCCGCGAAACCACCACCAAAACAGTGAGCGTGGTCGCGGCGACAGAAACAGGCCCTCGAGCAGTTCCGGGTCACGCCGCCATCTGCTCGTCAGCAGGAACGTTGCCAGCCTCCCCGAGCGGCGCAACAGGAAGCGTTCGGTCTCGAGGTCGCAATCGAGCTCTTCGGTTGGCTGGCTGGTCAAGATCGACGGTCCCTGTTGCGTCCGAGATACGCGACACGCCACTCTGCGCGAAGGAGGCGGATCGGGACAACGGGCTACTTGGCGCGCCGAATGACCTCGCCACTAAGGAACGCCAGATCCTGTGGCCCGAGCTTGCCGATATCTCGCGCCAGCCGGTTGGCGAGTTCGGTGGCCTCGGGGGACATGCCGGCGGTGTCGATAGCGATCTTGGGGTCGCTCATTTCGGCGAGGCGCTGCAACTCCTCGGCGTCGTCCCAGATGACGTTGAAGTAGGCGATAATCTTTTGCAGCAGCGCAAAAGTCGGCTTGCCGCGGCGGCCGTGCTCGAGGGCACTGAGATAGGCACTGGAGACGCGCAGCGCCTTGGCCATGTCCTTGAGAGTGACGCCGCGCTCGTCGCGCATCTGGCGCAGTTTTGTGCCGAGTGGAGTCATCGATAATCCCGCTCCCGCCGCAAACGAACGTAAAAGGCGCCGTCGCCGCCATGACCCTGTGCCGCACTATCCCAGCCGGAGACCAGCGGCGCGAGGTTGGGCTCCGACAGCCAGACCGGCAGCATGGCACGCAGCACGCCGCGCTCGACGATCACCGCCGCGTCGTCGCCGAGCTTCTTCAACCCCTTGCCGGTGATCACCAGCAAGGTGCGATCGCCACGGGCGGAGCGGGCATGGACGAAACGGGTGAGCGCGGCGTGCGCCTCGACCTGGCGCATGCCGTGGAGATCGATGGTGCCGTCGATCTCCTCACGGCCGCGCTGCAGGCGCTGCTTGAGATTGGGCTCGATGCCGGCACGTGGCTGTTTTGCCGGCCGGCCATCGGATTGGTATGGCGGCATAGCGGGCAGCAAACGGTGGCGTTTGGGCACCGGAACTGCCGGGATCGGCAGCGGTTCAGATTCGAGGTCGACGATTGGGCGCGGCGGCCGCAGTGGCGAGACCGTCTGCGACACCTCGAGCCAAAGGTGCCAGTCGGGGAGCTGGCCCTTTCCATCCGACCGGCGCTTGGCCATCGCATCGCCCCCGAGCGCGGCCTGTTATTCGAGCTGGCTGGTGGCGACGAGCTTCCAGTTGGGGTCGCGCGACTTGGGGTTGCGCGCAAAGGTCCACTCGTCGGCTATGCTGGTGACCTGGTCGGCATTGCCCTCGAGCAGGTTGCCGTCCTTGTCGCGGGTGGCGGAAACCACCTCGGCGTGGAAGCGGATGGTGACGTTGGCGGCGCGCTTGTCGACCTCGGCTTCCGAGATCTCGACCTTGGGCAGGCCGACAAAGGTGAAATCGATCTTGTGGCCGGCGGCCTCGCGCTCCTTGATGACGCGCTCGAAGCCGTCATAGACGTCCTTTTCGAGCAGGTTCTTCAGCGTCTGGCGGTCGCCAGCGGCAAACGCCGTGACGATCATCTCGTAGGCGGACTTGGCGCCTTCCATGAAGATCTTGGGGCCAAAGCTCGGATCGGCATCGGCAATGGCATTCAGCCCGGCCGCGACCTTGTCATCGCCATGCGAGAGCTGGGTGACCTCGGTCTCGAGCTTGCGTGCGGCGCGGGCCTGATCCTCGTCGGTTTCGGGAACCGGACGCGGGCGCATCTGCACAACCGTCTCGTCGCCGGCCTTCACCGGCGCGGCCTCGCGCTGGCGCTCGAGCGGCGTACGCTCGCGACCGGTGCGGGTGCCCAGCACCTGACGCAGGCGGAACAGCACAACGATCGCCAGACCGATGACGATGAGCGTGGGGATATCGAAGAATTCATCCATCGGACGTGCTACTCGCGCCAGGAGAAAGGGGGGCGCCCGGCTCGCGGAGCCAGGAATGTGACCTATATATAGGGAAACGCTCAGCCGGAAACCAGTTCACGTTTGGCTGAGGGGTCCGGCGGGGCCTTTATGACGCAGCGCTTTCGAAAGGGTTACCGCATTGGGCCGCCTGTTGTTCCTGATCTTCCTCCTCGTGCCGCTGGTCGAGATCGCGTTCTTCGTGGTGATCGGCAATGCCATCGGGCTGTGGCCGACTTTGGCCGGCGTGGTGCTGACAGCAGTAATCGGTTCGATGGTGATCCGGTTCCAGGGCTTGTCGCTGATCAACGAGATCCGCTCGACCGTCGGCCGCGGCCAACTGCCGGCGCGGGCAATCGCCGATGCGATGATGGTAGGCCTCGCCGGACTGCTGCTGCTGCTTCCGGGCTATTTCTCCGACCTGATCGGCATCCTGCTGCTGATCCCGCCGGTGCGCTCGGCGATCTACGCTTTCCTCAAGTCCCGTGTGACCGTCGTCACCGCGACGACGGGTGCCAGCCCGGGGTTCACGCAGCCGCGTGTCGACGACGGCACGATCGACCTCGATTCGGACGAATGGCGGCCGCGCTGAGCCGGGCCAAGCTTGTGGCTGAGGGCCAAAGGTGCTAGCCACCCGGCCGACCGAAAGCTCGAGGATTTTCGACTATGGCTGACCAGACCCCGCCCGAGGCCGTGCCGGCGCCCGCCAACACTGCGCCAAGCTACAGCCTCGTTGGGCAGTACACCCGCGACCTGAGCTTCGAGAACCCGGGTGCTCCGGGCTCGGTGATGCTCGGCGGCGCGAACCCCAACTTCACCGTTGGCATCAATGTCGGCGTCAAGAAGCAGGCCGACGACCTCTATGCCGTCGAGATCAGCCTCAACGCCAAGGCCGAGCGCGAAAAGACCGTGCTGTTCAATGTCGAGTTGGTCTATGGCGGCGTGTTCCGGGTCAAGAACGTGCCCGAGCAGCAGCTGCCGCCGCTGCTGATGGTCGAGTGCCCGCGGATGATCTTTCCGTTCGCCCGCCACGCCTTGGCGACCGTGGTGCAGCTCGGCGGCTTCCCGCCGCTGATGATGGAGCCGGTGGATTTCAACGCGCTCTATATCCAGAACCTCCGCAACCTGCAGTCGCAGCAGCCGGCTCCCGGCACGCCGACGAACTAGGCGGCTCCCGGCACGCCGACGAACTAGGCGTACTCGGCCACAGCGACTTCGGTAGGATAGTTGCTCCACAACTCGTCGGCGCCCAGCGTGCCGACGAGTTTCAGGTGCGCCGCGAATTCGGTATCGGTCAGCCGTGACGGCAGCGGCATCGGGCGCTGCCGCGCCGGCGCCAGCGTGATCTGGATGCCGCGCTCCACATGCGTCTCGGGCAGCAGCGCCAGCGCCACCTGCCGGCCACCGATCAGCTCCAGATAGACGTCGGCGAGGATCTCGCTGTCGAGCAGTGCGCCGTGCAGCACGCGCTTGGAATTGTCGACGCCGTAGTGCTTGCAGAGCGCATCGAGGCTGACACGGGCGCCGGGATGACGCTCGCGCGCCACCATCACCGTATCGATCACCTCGTTGGTCAGGCCGGGCCTGCCGACCTTCTCGAGCTCGAAGTTGAGAAAGCCCATATCGAACGGCGCGTTGTGGATCACCAGCGTGCCGTCGCCGATGAACTCGAGGAAGGCGTCGGCCTCGGCGCGGAACAATGGCTTGTCGCGCAGGAACTCGGTCGACAGCCCGTGCACCCGGAACGCCTCGTCGGGCACGTCGCGCTCGGGGTTGAGGTAGACATGGAAATGCCGGCCGGTCGGCATGTGGTTGATCAGCTCGACGCAGCCGATCTCGACGATGCGGTCGCCCATCGCCGGCGAAAGGCCGGTGGTTTCGGTATCGAGGACGATTTCGCGGGTCATCGGCGGACTATGGCTTCCTGGCGCAACCTCTGCACCAGATCGGCGACCGCCTGGCGGGTCGCGTCGATGGTGTTCGAGGTGTCGATTATGTAGGTGGCGCGCTTCACCTTTTCAGCCTGTGGCAGCTGGCGGGCAAGGATCGCCTCAAGCTTTTCCACCGTCATCCCCGGCCGCGCCAGGGCGCGCCGGCGTTGCTCGGCGGCATCGACGACGGTGACGATGACGGCATCGAGCCCCCAATCGACGCCGTTCTCGAACAGCAGCGGGATATCGACCACCGCCATCGTCTCACCCCGGGCTTCGGCGTCGGCGAGGAACGACCTTATCCTCGCCCGCACCAGCGGATGCACAATGGCCTCGAGCTGTTGCAACCGCCCGGGATGCCCCACCAGATGCCGACTGAGTTTTTCGCGGTCGATCACGCCGTCCACGGTGACACCCGGGAACGCCGCCTCCACCGGAGCGACGGCCGCGCCGCTGTAAAGTTCATGCACCGCTTCGTCGGACGAAAAAGTCGGGATTCCGAGATCGGCAAAAGCCTTGAGCGCGGTGGACTTGCCCGTGGCGATCGATCCGGTGAGCCCAAGCTTCAGCATCAGAGCGTCGCCTCGATCTTTGCGCGCAGTGCCGGGGTGACCTCGGGGCGGACACCGAACCAGGCTTCGAAGCCGGGAACGGCCTGATGCAACAGCATGCCGAGGCCGTCGACCGTGCGGAAACCGAGGGCGCGGGCATCGGCCAGCAAGGGCGTGACGAGCGGGACGTAGACGATGTCGGTGACCAGCGCGGTTTTGGGCAGCAGGCGGAGGTCGAGATCGTCGAAGCGGGTGTCGTGCATGCCGATGGAGGTGGTGTTGACCACCAGGCCGGCCCGTCCGGCGTACTGTGCAAACGCCTCCAAACGACCAGGCTCAATCGGGCCGCCGATCTCCCGCCCAAGATCTCTTGCTCGTCCGGGCGTCCGGTTCAACAGGACAATCTCGGGGACACCGCGCTCGCGCAGCGCCACAAGGACGGCCCGGGCCGTCCTTGTGGCGCTG
>JBKJMF010000232.1:0-8339 GCA_046596525.1 Devosia sp.
ACCGTGCCGGCCGGCAGCTTGGCGAAAGCGTCGTTGGTCGGAGCGAACACGGTGAACGGGCCAGCGACGCTTTCGCCAAGCTGCCGGCCGGCACGGTCGACAACCTGCTGAAGCCCGAGAACAAGGATCAGCTTGCCAAGATCCTGACCTGCCACGTGGTTGCCGCCAATGCCTTGTCGAGCGCCATCTCCAAGATGGTTGCCGATGACGGCGGCGCTCATCCGGTCAAGACCGTTGGTGGCTGCGTCTGGACCGCCAAGTACGAGGGCGACAAGATCACCCTCACCGACGAGAACGGTGGCGTCGCCAACGTGACCATCGCCGACGTCGTGCAGTCGAACGGCGTGATCCACGTCATCGACGCGGTGCTTCTGCCCAAGATGTAGGCCTGTTGGCTAAGGCCCACGCTCCGCCGCAATCGGGCCTTGCCTGTTTCGTGTCCCGCGGGAAATCTCTCGCGGGACACGAGCATTTGAGATGCACGGTCCGGCAGGGCGGATACACTGTCGGCAGCTTTGAAAGGCCCATCCCATGCAAGTCGATCGCCGCACACTTCTCCTCGGCGGCACCGCCATCGCCGCACTCGGCGCAGCAGCCCTGATGTTCCGCCCAATGGGCGCCAGCCGCGCCGCCGAAGGCACGTTCGAAGTGAGTTTCACCGAGGACGAGTGGAAGGCGAAGCTCGACCCGAAAGTGTTCGAGGTGCTGCGCCACGAGGCCACCGAGACGCCAGGGTCCTCGCCGCTGCTCATCGAGCACCGCGCCGGCATCTTCAACTGCGCCGGCTGCGAATTGGCGCTGTTCGATTCGAAGACCAAGTACGACAGCGGCACCGGTTGGCCCAGCTTCTACCAGCCGCTCGACAACGCCGTCGGCGAGACCACCGACAATACGCTCGGCATGGCCCGCACCGAAGTCCATTGCCGCCGCTGTGGCGGCCATCTCGGGCACGTCTTCACCGACGGCCCGCAGCCGACCGGCCTCCGTTACTGCATGAACGGCCTGGCCCTGACCTTTACCCCGGCCTGACCGGGGCCTCCCGAGACAACAGTCGACCCTCCGACTGGCCCTTCATCCTCGCGGGTGGAGGGCCTTCTTCTGAGGCAGACGCAACCCAGCCCGCCGCTCGGGCCATCTTGCCAAGCCCCGCGAACCGCCCCATCTGTTGGCGCGCCATGAAGCTCACCATCATCCAGACCGGCGAAGTGCCACCAACGCTGCGCCCGCAGTTCGGCGCCTACCCGCCGATGTTCAAGCGCATGTTCGACGAGGCCGGCCAAGCCTTCGAATACGACACCGTCCCGGTCTACGACGGCGCGGTGTTCCCCGATCCGACAAAGGTGGACGGCATCCTGATCACCGGCTCCGCCGCCGGTGTCTACGACGATTTCGCCTGGCTCGCACCGCTCCGCGCCTTCATCCGCTCCGCCTACGCGGCGGACACCCCGATGCTCGGCATCTGCTTTGGCCACCAGATCATGGCCGATGCGCTGGGCGGCGATGTGCGCAAGTCCGAAAAAGGCTGGGGCCTCGGCCGCCACACCTATGAAGTGAAGGCCCGCCCGGGCTTTCTCACTACCGAACTGCCGGCGCTCTCCATCGCCTGCTCGCACCAGGACCAGGTGATCGTCCCGCCCAAGGACGCCGAAGTCTTCCTCGGCTCCGAGTTCACTCCCAACGCCGGCCTGGTCTACCGTAACGGCAAGGCCCTGAGCCTCCAGCCGCATCCGGAGTTTCTCGACGACTACACCCTCGCGCTGGCCGAACTGCGCCGCGGCAAGGCGCCGGATGAGCTGGTGGACACAGCGATGGCTTCGGTGGCGACGCCGTCGGACAGCGGAGATGTTGCAGGATGGCTCGGGGCGTTTCTCGCTCGCTAGTGCTCCAGCAGCGCCCGGATCTCGGCGCGCAGCCGCTCCATGCCGGCCTTGGTCTCGCTCGAGGTAAGGATCAGCTCGGGATGCGCCGCGGGACGCTTGGCGATCGCGGCGCGGGTCTTGGCCATCGCGCTCTCAAGTTCGGCCTTGGTCGGCTTGTCGGCCTTGGTGACCACCACTTGGTAGCTCACCGCTGCCTTGTCGAGCTCGTTCATCACAGTCGTGTCGTTGGCGTTCGGGCCATGGCGGCCGTCGATCAGCACGTAGACGCGACGGAGGTTCGGCCGGCCGGTGAGGTACTGGTGGATCAGCCGGGTCCACTGCTTGACCTTCTCCTCCGGCGCCTTGGCATAGCCGTAGCCGGGCATGTCGACGATGCGCAGTTCGTCCGACTGGCTCTCGAAGATGTTGAGTTCCTGCGTCCGGCCCGGCGTGTTCGAGGTGCGGGCAAGCCCGGTGGTGCCAGTGAGGGCGTTGATCAGCGACGACTTGCCGACATTGGAGCGGCCGGCGAAGGCAATCTCCATGCGGTCGGCCGGTGGCAGGTCGGCGATGCGGACGCAGCCCTTGATGAAGTCGAACGGCCGCGCGAACAACAGCCGCCCGGCCTCGATCTGGTCTTCGCTGAACTTCGATTGTGTCTCGCTCATCGCCTTCCCATAGGGGAGGCGGCGGCAGAAGGGAAGGGCGGCTAGACCGGATAGCCGAAGGCGCGCTTCTCGAGGCCGCGCGCGACGAGGGCCCTGGAGAAGGCCGGCCAGTTGTCCACCTTGTCGGCGGCGGCCTTGATCCGGTCCTGCTTGACGAGCCCGGTCGTGGTGAGTGCCGCTGGTACCCGCAGCGTCACGCCGACCTGCGCTGCGGCAGCCGAGAAGCGGCGCAGCGCCCACTCCGGCGGCTGGTCGATATCGGTCTCGTAGCGGAGGATCGGGCAGGGCAGGAAGCGCCGGTTCAGCCAGTTGCGCCAGCGGTCGTACCAGCGCTCCTGCGCCTCCATCCATGCCGCGAAGTCATCGGCATCGAGGCTGAGGCGCACGCCCGAGGTATCCACGCCCTGCCACTGGTGGACGCTGATCGCCTTGCACCAGCTGACATAGGCATCGATCTGGCGGCGCACCACGAAAATCACCCGCACGCCGGGCCGTGACAGTACCAGCTGCTCGACCGTTTGAGGTTCGAGGGTGTCATGCCAGAGCTTGAAAGTGAGGACGCGCTTGCGTTCGGCCTGCGCGTCGGCCGCGGCACGGTCGAGTACATGGTCCGGCTCGATCCGTTCGGCGAGGCTCTCGAACAGCTCGGGGAAAGTCTTCAGCTCGGCGAGATTGCTGCCGAGCTGCATCAGGTGATTGGCGCCGGTACGGGGCCCGGTGATCAGGCAGATGGTGTCGAGCACCTGATCACCCTCGTCGTGTCAGCTCGCCTTGCCGCCGGCAGGCTTTTCTTCGACCTTCGGCTTGCGCTTGAAGCTCGCCGTGATGTTGCCGAGCAGGTCCACTTCGGCGCCGTGGCGCTTCATGATGAAATACTGCTGCGTCACCGAGAGCAGGTTGTTCCAGGCCCAGTAGATCACGAGGCCGGCGGGGAACGTGCCCAGCATGAAGGTGAAGATCACCGGCATCCAGTTGAAAATCATCGCCTGCGTCGGATCCGGCGGCGGCGGGTTGAGCTTCATCTGCACCCACATGGTCACGCCCATGAGCAGCGGCCAGACGCCGAGGTGCAGCAGGCCGCCGACGAACGGCAGAGCCACGGGATTCCACGGGATCAAGCCGAACAGCGTGAAGATGTTGGTCGGATCGGGAGCCGCGAGGTCGACGATCCAGCCGAAGAACGGCGCATGGCGCATCTCGAGCGAGATGAAGATGACAGTGTAGAGCGAGAAGAACACCGGGATCTGGATGAGCACGGGCCAGCAACCCGACAGCGGGTTGATCTTCTCTTTCTTGTACAGCTCCATCATCGCCTGCTGCTGCGCCGGACGATCTTCCTTGAAGCGTTCCTGGATCGACTTCATTTCCGGCTGCACGCGCCGCATCGCCGCCATCGAAGCGTAGGAGCGGTTGGCCAGCGGGAAGAAGATCGCCTTGACGATGACCGTCACGGCGAGGATGGCGATGCCGAAATTGCCCACGATGCCATAGAGGAACTGCAGCAGCTCGAACATCGGGCGAGTGATGAAGTGCAGCCAGCCCCAGTCGATCAACAGCTCGAGCCGGTCGAAGCCATGGGTCTTGTCGTAGCTGTCGATGATGCGCGTCTGCTTGGCGCCGGCGAAGATGAAACTCTGGTTCTGGGCGGTGCCACCGGCCGGAATGACGACCGGCGTGCTCTCGACAAAGCTCGTCTGGTAGATGTCGAGCGCGCCGCTCTTCGCATGCGAGAAGCGCGCATTCAGCGGCGAGCCGGGCTCGGAGAGAATGGCCGTGGCCCAGTACTTGTCGGTGATGCCGACCCAGCCGCCCGTGGCGCTGGTCCAGTCGAGCTGCTTGTCGTTGACGACGTCGGAATACTTCTTCGAGACGAGGTTGTTCGAGCCGAGCACGCCCAGCGGGCCTTCGTGCTGGACGAAGAAGTTCTGCAGGTGCGGCGTGCCCTGACGCACGATGCGCGAGTAGGGGTAGAGCGCCACGTCGCCCGCGGTCTTGTTCTCGACCGACTGGGTGATGGTGAAGAGGTAGTGGTCATCGACCGTGAGCGTGCGGCGGAAGACCAGGCCCGCGCCATTGTCCCAGACGAGAGTCACCGGCGTTGCGACGGTCAGCGTCTGGTTGTCGCCTTCGACGGCCCAGACGGTGCTGGCCTCGGGCAGCACGGTGGTGGCGCCCCCCGTCGGGGCCCAGCCGGCCTCGACATAATAGCCGCCCGGCGCGCCCGAGGGCGACAGCAGGGTGATGATCGGCGAGTTGTCGTCGACAGTCTCGTGATATTCCTTGAGCTTCAGGTCATCGACCCGCGCGCCGGTCAGGCTGATCGAGCCCGCCAGCGCCGGCGTATCGATGGTGACCCGGCCCGAAGCGGCAATCGCCGCGTCGCGGCTGGCAAAGGTGCCGGCTGCCGAAGTATCGGCACCGGCCACTGCGGGGGCCGAGCCATCGGCGGCGGGCGTCGCGAGGCTGGTATCGGTGGCCGGCGCCTGCTGCGCCTGCTCGATAGCGGCGCGCTTCTGCGCCTGCTCCAGCTGTGGCCCGGCAATGAAGAACTGCCATCCGAACAGCACCACGACGCTGAGCACGATCGCAATGATCATGTTGCGGTTGTTTTCGGACTGCATCAGCTCTTCTTCTTCAGATGGATCTTGGAAATGGCGGCGGTCAGGTCGTTGACGAGTTGGCCGTACGGAATACTCAGCGCCTCACGGCGTCCGACGAGCACGTAGTCATGTTGGGGTTCGAACCCGCTGGCGCAAGCCTTGGCGGCCGCCCGGAGGCGGCGGCGGATGCGATTGCGCTGTGGCGAGTTGCCCGTCTGCTTGGTGACCGTGTAGCCGATACCCGGCTGCTCGAGGTCACGCGCATTCGCCTGCAGCGAAAACGCAGAGCGCCCGACGCGCTGGCCTCGGGCGGCTCCCAAAAATTCAGACCGGTTCTTGAGGCGCCGCAAAGCGCCCTCCTGCGGCGTGGCCGTGTTCACGGCCAATGCCTTAGGCCGAGAGCTTGGCGCGGCCGACGGCGCGGCGGCGGCTCAGGATCTTGCGGCCGTTCTTGGTCGCCATGCGGGCACGAAAGCCGTGACGACGGGTGCGGACGAGAACGCTCGGCTGGAAAGTACGTTTCATGGCATCAGACCACGCCGGCGCGCGGTTCCTCTTATACTTACTGTCGCAAGGTGCGTGCCGGCCGGGCCTTTGTACGGGCGCCTACGGCAGATTGGGGCGGTGTATATGGAATTGGTTCGGTGAAGTCAACGCAACGGCGATGCGGCAGAAAGGCTTTTCCGAACGACGAAAACGCCTGATTTCCACACTGGCTTGATCTCGCCCACTATTGTCGAGTGCAAAGCCGGTGATAATGAGGCGCGGGGCCTCAGTCCCCAGGGCACCGAGAGGGCGAGATTGGCCGATATCCTTACTCCCGACCTCTGCGTCATCGGGGCCGGATCGGGCGGGTTGGCAGTGGCCGAAGTGGCCCGCGCCTACGGCGCTTCGGTGGTACTCGTCGAGAGGGCCCGGCTGGGTGGCAATGCCCTCAACACCGGCGCCATTCCGGCGAAAGCCCTGGTCGCCGCGGCCGCCCATGCGCAGGCCATGCGCGACGGCGCCGCCTTCGGCATCACCGCCGAGGACCCCAAGATCAATTTCCGCCGCGTCCACGATCATATCGAGCAGGTGATCGCCGCGGTCTCCCCGAAAAACGGCGTCGGCCGGCTCGAGGCGCTGGGGATCGAAATCGTTCGCGGCGCCGCCCGGTTCATCAACCGCCGCGCCGTCACGGTCGGCGAGACCGAGATCCGGGCCCGCCGCTTCGTCATCGCCACCGGGGCGAGACTGCCGGTGCCGTCCATCCCCGGGCTGGACGCGGTGCCGTATTTTACCAGCGAGACCATCCTCGACAATACCCGCAAGCTCACCCATCTCGTGGTTATCGGCGGCGGAGCGCTGGGGCTCGAGCTGGCACAGGCCTATGCCCGCCTCGGCACGCAGGTCACAGTGATCGAGAACGGCCCGATGCTGGCCGGTTTCGACCCCGAACTCGCGGCCGTGGCCCTGAAGCGCGTCGCCGAGGAGGGAGTGACCCTCCGCCCGCATGCCACCGTCACCGCCATCCAGGCACGTTCCATGGGGATCGGCGTCGCCGTGCAGAACGGCGAGGCCGACCAGTTGCTCGATGCCTCGCACATCCTCATCGCCGCCGACCGTATGCCTAACCTCGCCGGCCTCGACCTCGAGAAGGCCGGCATCCGGATGAACAAGGTCGATCCACGGCTGCTGCAGCTGTCACCGGGGCTGAAAACCACCAACTCCCGCGTCTACGCCGTCGGCGATGCCGCCGGCGGTCAGTCGGTGCAGGCGGCAGTGCGACAGGCCCAGGTCGTGGTGCGCAACGTGCTACTCGGCGCGGCAGCACGGCCCGACGCACTGCGCGTGCCCCGTGTCGTCTCGACCGATCCGGAACTCGCCGAGATCGGGCTCAACGAAGCCTTGGCGCGCGCCAGGCACGGCGTCGGCTTCCGCGTCACCCGCTGGTCATTCGCCGATAACGACCGCGCACGGGCCACGCGAGAGACCTACGGGCTGGCCAAACTGATTACCGACCGCTACGGCCGCATCCTCGGCGCCGGTGTCGTCGGGATCGGCGCCAGTGAACTGGTGTCCCTATTCTCGCTCGCGATCGCTGGCGGCCTCAACGCCGCCAAGCTCGCCGAACTGGTCGCGCCCTATCCCTCATTTGCCGAGATCGTGGTGCGGCTGGGCGAGGAGTTCCGCCGCGGCGAGACCCAGAAGCCGCTGGTCAAACAGTGGATCAGCCTCAACAAGCTGCTCGGCTAGTCTGTATTTGTCACGTGTTGACGCTGGAAAGCCGCGGCTTTCCCCGCTAATCATCGCTCAATGGCCAGACAAAACCGCGCGATGCCGGGCCCGTTCTCCGGGCTCTCCGTCAAGATCATCGCCACCATCATCGTGGTGATTCTCGCGGTCGAGGTGGTGATCTACCTGCCGTCGGCCGCCAGTTTCCGCGCCAGCTGGCTCAATGACCGCCTCCGCGTCGGTGTCGTCGCTGCCCGCGTGCTCGACGCAGTGCCTGACGCCATGAACCTGCCCCGCATGTTGACCGATCGGCTGCTGACCTCCGCCGGGGCCCTCGCCATCGTCTATCGCCGCGAGGGCCAGAGCCAGCTCATCGAGCTCGAGAATGTCACCATGCCGCGCGAGGCGGTGACGGTAGACCTGCGCCAGCGCGACCCGGCGACGCTGATCCTCGGCGCGCTCGACACCTTGATGTTCGGCTCGAACCGCACCCTGCGCATCGTCGGCGAGGAAGACGGCATGCCCGACCGGGTCATTGAGGTGCTGATGCCCGAAGCGCCGCTGCGGGCTGACCTGCTGCTCTACTCGCGCAACCTGTTCTTCCTGTCGCTGATTCTCGCCATCATCACGTCGGCCGTCTTGTATGTGTTCGTCTCCCGCATCCTGATCGCCCCGATCCGCCGGCTGACCGGCAAGATGGTGGAGTTCTCCGAGGCGCCGGAAAATGCCGCGCTGATCGTCGTCCCCAGCGACCGCCGCGACGAGATCGGCATCATGGAGCGCGAACTGGCATCGATGGAATCGGACATCTACTCGATGCTGCGCCAGCGCCGCCACCTCGCCGATCTCGGCCTCGCCGTCGCCAAGATCAACCACGACCTCCGCAACACCCTGACCTCGGCGCAACTGCTGTCCGACCAGGTGGCCAATCTCGACGATCCCAAGGTGCAGCGCCTCGCGCCGCGCCTGGTGCAGTCGATCGACAAGGCCATCGGTTT
>JBKJMF010000303.1:0-4834 GCA_046596525.1 Devosia sp.
ACCGGCGGATCGACCAACCACACCATGCACCTCGTGGCCATTGCCGCCGCGGCCGGCCTCAAGGTCACCTGGGAAGATATGTCCGAGCTCTCGGGCGCCGTGCCGCTGCTCGCCCGCGTCTATCCCAACGGTATTGCCGACGTGAACCACTTCCACGCCGCCGGCGGCATGGGCTTCTTGATCCGCGAACTGCTGGAAGCCGGGTATCTGCACGAAGACGTCAAGACCATCTGGGGTCAAGGCCTCTCCGGTTATGCCGTCGAAGCCAAGCTGATCGAAGAAAAGCTCGCCTTCGAGCCGTCCCCCGTCCAGTCGGGCGACCCCAAGGTGCTTGCCCCGGCCAAGGCCGCCTTCTCGCAGAATGGCGGCCTGAAACTGCTAGCCGGCAATCTCGGCAAGTCGGTGATCAAGGTCTCCGCCGTGAAGCCCGAGAACCGCGTCGTCGAGGCCAGGGCCCGCGTCTTCCACACCCAGGAAGGCATGCTCGCCGCGTTCAAGGCGGGCGAACTCACCGGCGACGTCATCGCCGTGGTCCGCTTCCAGGGCCCCAAGTCCGTCGGCATGCCCGAACTCCACAAGCTCACCCCGGCGCTGGGCATCCTGCAGGACCGCGGCCATAAGGTCGCCCTCGTCACCGACGGCCGCATGTCCGGCGCCAGCGGAAAAATCCCCGCGGCCATCCACATGACCCCCGAAGCCAGCGACGGCGGCGCCATCGCCAAGATCCGCGACGGCGACCTCATCCGCCTCGACGCCAACGAAGGCACGCTCACCTTCATCGGCGACGAAAAAGAGTTCTTCTCCCGCACCCCCGCCACCGAAGACCTCCGCCGCGAACACTACGGCATGGGCCGTGAGCTGTTTGCAGGCTTCAGGGCATTGGTAGGGACGGCGGACCGCGGCGCGAGTGTATTCGGGTAAGCCAACCGTCGGCTTAGGTCGGCGACCTCACAGCCATGGAGCTTTTTCGCCTCATGCCCTGCCATGCGAGTTGTTAATCCCGGGGGACCGATTGCGCCGCTTTCTCATTGATACCGACGCAGCCGCCGACGATCTCATTGCCCTACAGCTGGCGCTGAACGATGAAACGGTCAGCATCGAGGCCATCACGGTCGTTTCGGGCGCCTGCCCTGCCGAGCAGGGGGCCCAGAATGTCCTCTACCTGCTCGAACTGATCGGCCGAACGATCCCCGTACACATCGGCCGGTCGACCCCTTTATTTGGCCCGCTTCGCGACTCGTCCGCAGTCATGGGCAAGGACGGCCTGGGCGATATCGGTCTCCCCCTCTACGGGCGAGCGGCGTCGCCGGCTGCGGCACCGGATATCATCCGCAGCGTCATCAAGGCGCATCCGCATGAAGTAACGATTGTCTGCCTCGGGCCCTTGACCAACCTCGCGCTCGCATTCCTGACCGAGCCGGCGATCATCGAGCTGGTCGGCCGCCTGGTGATCATGGGTGGCGTGTCCGACGGTGTCGGCAACGTCACGCCCGTCGCGGAGTACAATATCTGGGCCGATCCAGAGGCTGCGCGAGTCGTCTTCGAATCCGGTGCCAGGATCGAGCTGGTCGGCTGGGATATTTCCAGAACCGAACGCTGCGCGATCACCCCGCAGGACCTGCAATCGATCAGGGATGTCGGCACGTCCTTGGCTGGGCTGTCCGTGGATATTCTTGCAGGGCTGAGGGCCTTTCTCAGGCGGGAGTTCGGCTCGGAAAACATCGACTTTCCAGATCCCATCACTATGGCGATCGCCCTCGACCCCGCGGTCGCGACAGGCTGGATCGAGAAGTTTGTCGAAATCGACTTCAGCGCCGGTCCATCGCGCGGCGCAACCATCGTCGATCATCTCAACGTGCGGCGCACTCCGCCCAATGCGCGCATCGCGCTCGGCGCAAACAAGGAACGCGTTCTTGCTGCCGTGCGCGCCGCAACCGCGAGACTGTCGCAACCCTAGCCGCTTCCTCGGTGACGAACGCGAGTTCTTCCCCCGCACCCCCGCCACCGAAGACCTCCGCCGCGAACACTACGGCATGGGCCGCGAACTGTTCGCCGGGTTCAGGGCGCTGGTGGGCACGGCGGACCGCGGCGCGAGCGTGTTCGGCTGAGTCGTCCGAACCAATCAAACTAGCGACCAGTTGATCGACAAATGCCGAGAAACCTGACCCGAGCGATTGGCACGCTCGGTCGTCGGCACGTGAGTACCTCACGTCAACTGTGGATACCTTGCCACGCAACGTGCCGATGTGATCGTCGACATCGAGAAACTTCTTGGTCTTACTTTAATGCGCGTGCACTCTCCGCGCATGGGGGCCAGTGCTGACTCGCTGGCTATGACGGTTGCCGAGGTGACCGATCGACAGGAGGGAAGCATGCTTGCGAGAATAGCAATTGCGGCGGTGGCATCCGCATCGATGGTCACCGGTGCGCTGTCCTGGGATGGGGCGCGGCCTACCATCTTCGTCCCGAGAACTCGAGCGACATCAGCCTGACGATGACTCTCCTGCACACTGAGGGCATTGTTAACCTCGGCTTTGGCGATGAGGAGCTGGACGTGAGCGTCCTGACCCCAAACTATCGCCACACATTCGACGTCCTCGGCAATGTCGGCGCGGTTCTGATCGGACTGCCGGTGGGTAACGTGTCTTTGGAGTCATCGCTTGGTACCATTGACGTCGATAGTGGCATCGCCCAGGGCGACTTGGTCCTCGGCGGGGCGCTGGGACTTGTCGGGGCGCCATCGCTGTCGCTCATGGAGTACGTCCAGCACAAGCCGGGTTTCCAGGCCATGGTCGCGGCCAAGCTGTTCCTTCCTACCGGTGACTATGACCCCAGCAGAATGGTCAACCTGGGGCAAAACCGATGGACGTTCGAGGCAAGCCTGCCCATCAGCTATGTGCTGGGGGACACGATGATCGACCCGGAACTGATGACCTTCGAAATCCGGCCGGTGGTAGTGATCTTCGGCGACAACGATGACCCGTTCGGCCCCGCCACCGTGATGAGCCAGGAACCGATCTTCGGCGTCGAGGGCCACATCACCCGCAACTTCGGCAACAGCGTGTGGGCCGCCCTCGACGGCTACTACGAGACCGGCGGCGAGACCTCCTTCAACGGCGTCGCAATGGGCGACGGACTGGAGACTCTTGCGCTCGGCGCAACGCTCGGCCTGGTGCTCAGTCCGTCCGTCGCGATGCGGTTGAGCTACCGCGAACTGGTCTATTCCAGTGTGCCGGACTCGTCGGGGCGGACCCTGGAGATCACCGCAGCCTACCTTTTCTGATGGCTTAGGGTTCGTCACGCCGTCAACTCGCCTTCACCGAAATCCCCGACCTCAAGGTGAAAGCCACCGTTGTCAAAGTGCTGAACGCATAGGAGTGTGGTCGAGGCTTAAGCCGCCTCGCCCAGCTTCTCCCTCACCGCATCCCGCATCTTCGCCATCCGCTGCTGCATCTCGATCACCCCGTCGAGATCCTCGCCCGATGCCATCGCCAGCTCCACCGCCGCCATCTGGCCATCGGACTTGAGCTTCAGCCCCGCCTCGGTGATCTCGATATCGAGCACCCGCTCGTCGTCCCTGTTGCGCGTGCGCTTCACCAGCCCGGCCGCCTCCAGCTTCTTGAGTAGCGGCGTCAGCGTGTTCGACTCCAGCATCACCAGGTCGCTCAGCGCCTTCATCGTGATCTTGCCGTGTTCCCACAGCACCATCATCGTCACGAACTGCGGGTAGGTGAGACCGAGCTTGTCGAGCATCGGCCGGTAAAAGCGGCTGAACGCGTGGCTCAGCGAATAGGCCGAGAAGCACAGCAGCACATCGAGCTTGATCTGCTCAGCGATTTCCTTGTGGTCCATGGACACACCTCCAGTTTCAGCTCTTCATATAGAGCGTGTGCGATCTAATCGCAAGCGACTAATGCATGGCACCCATGCAATTTCGTGCGTTGAAGAAAATTCAATCGCATGCGATTTAATCGTCATCGCAATGACGCGACGAAGCACTCAACGGGAGATTGAAATGACCAACCTTGAAACGACTGCCGCCTTCACCGCCGCCAACGTCGCAAAGACGAAGACCGCTCTCTTCATCACCGGCGCCTGGATGCACACCTCGAGCTGGGACAAGGTCCGCTCGGTGTTCGAAGCCGCCGGCTACAAGACCCTGGCCCCCGCCTGGCCCTATCTGGAAGGCAACCCGGCCGACCTCCGCGCCAACCCCGACAAGCGGCTCGGTACCCTGACCTTCGGCAAGATCGTAGATCACTATGCCAAAATCATCGATGGCCTCGACGAGCAGCCGCTGATCATCGGCCACTCGATGGGCGGCCTCATCACCCCAGCTGCTCCTAGATCGCGGCTACGGCGTCGCCGGCATCGCCATGGACCCCGGCCCGGTGGCCGGCGCGCTTCCCGGCCCGGTCTCGCTGCTTGCCGCCCTGCCGCCGATCTTCGCCGGCCCTGGCAACAGCCAGACCATCACCCGTGAGGGTTTCGCCAAGAACTTCGCCAACACCCTGAATGCGGCCGACCAGAAGGCCGCCTATGACGATTACGTCGTGCCCACCCCGACCAACATCTTCTACCAGGCCGCCGGCATGATCGGCACCGCGGTGAAGGTGAAGGCCCGGAAGCAGCCGCTGCTGGTGATCGCCGCCGAACACGACCGCACCGTCACCCCGTATCTCGCCAAGGCCATCTTCAACATCCAGAAGAAGGCTCCCTCGCGCACCGACTTCCACCAGTTCGCCGATCGCTCGCACTTCCTCGCCGGCGAAAAGGGCTGGGAAGAAGTCGCCAACTACGCCCTCGACTGGGCCAACGAAGTCACCCATTCGCC
>JBKJMF010000311.1:0-6245 GCA_046596525.1 Devosia sp.
GCCTTCGGGATTGCTCGCGAGCGAGGCTTCCGGATCGTGGATCAGCAGCGCGTCGACGCTGTCGAGGCCGAGCCGCAGCAGGCTCTGCTCGTAGGAGCGCATGACGCCGTCATAGGAGTAGTCCCAGACGATCTCCATGTTCAGCCCGCCGCCCCAAGGCGCGCGGTCGAAGGTCTTGGGATCGGCAGGGCGCCGGAAGTAGCGGCCAACCTTGGTGGTCAGCATGAACTCTGCGCGCGGCTGGTCGATCAGGAAGTCGCCTGTCCGGTGCTCGCTGAGGCCGCGGCCATAGAACGGCGCACTGTCGAAGTAGCGGATACCGCCGTCCCAGGCGGCCTTCAGCGTGGCATGGGCGGTCTCACCCGAGACGCGGTTGTACAAGCCGCCGAGATGCGCGGCGCCGAAGCCCATCGGCGGGAGTTGCAGGCCAGTGGTGCCGATCTGGCGGCGGTCGGTGAGTTTTATGGACATGGTTGTAGCAAGGGGTTCGAGATGAAAATCAGGGAATGGTCGCGGCAATGGGCTGGTTAGGCGGGCGGAACACCGCGGCCACGTCGTCGCTCGTCGATACCGGCGCGTCGCGATAGAGGAAGCAGGTGGCCAGACGTTCGCTGTCCGGCACGTATTTCGGCGGCACGTTGTCCCAGCACATCTCCATGACATGCGGGCAGCGCGGTGCGAACTTGCAGCCGGGGTTAGCGCGCGCGGCCGAGGCCTCCGACACCGGGATTTCTTCGCCGCCCCAAGCCTTCGACAGGTCCGGCAGCGGGATCGAGGACACCAGCAGCTGCGAGTAGGGGTGCTTGGGTGCACCGATCACCCGCTCGACCGCGCCAGCCTCCGAGACGTTGCCGCGATAGAGGATCATGATGTTGTCGCAGATCTGGAACGCGGTCGTCAGGTCGTGCGTGATGTAGACGATCGAGATGCCGAGTTCGCGGTTCAGAGTCTTTAGTTCGTCGAGGATGGTGGCGCGCAGCGATGCATCGACCATCGACACCGGCTCGTCGGCGATGATCAGCATGGGCCGCAGCAGCACGGCGCGGGCCACCATGACGCGCTGGCGCTGGCCGCCCGACAGCTCGTGCGGGAACCGTCCCAGTGTATCCTGCGGCCTCAGCCCCACCCGCTTCAGCGCATCCTCGATCATCGCCCGTGCGCCCGCCTGGCTATCGGCCAGCTTGTAGCGCTTCACCGGGGTCTCGAGCACGTGGTCGATCCGGTAGAACGGGTTGAACACGTCGAACGGATCCTGGAACACCGGCTGCACCTCGCGGCGGAACTGGCGCTGCTCGGCGCCGGTCATCTTGGCGACGTCCTTGCCCTGGTAGAGCACGTGGCCGTGCGAGGGGTTGATGAAGCCCAGCATCATGCGGGCCAGCGTGGTCTTGCCGCTGCCGCTCTCGCCGGCGACGGCGGTCATCGATGGGCTGGTGTCGGACAGCGACAGCGTCACGTTGTTCAGCGCGGTGAAGGCGCCGTAGTTCTTGGTGACGCCCTGCATTTCGATGAGCGCGCTCACGGGCGGACCTCCTGGTGGACACGCGTCATCGGCGGCATTGGGGGCAGGCTGGCATGTTCGGGATAGAGGTGGCAGGCGGCGCTCTGGGCGGATCCCACTTCCTGCAACAATGGCGTTTCTCGAACGCAGCGATCGAAGGCAAGCGGGCAGCGTGGATTGAAGCTGCAGCCCGGAGGCAGGTCGACCAAGGGCGGCGGCAGACCGGGGATGCCGGTGAGCTCGCGCTTCTGGTCGATGCCGGGGAGGCTGTCGACGAGCAGCTTGGTGTAGGGGTGCTTGGGGCTTTCGATCATCTGCCGGACCGGCCCGATCTCCACCAGCCGGCCCGCATACATCACGCCCACCGTATTGGCGAACTGCGCGATCAGCCCCATGTCGTGGCCGATCAACACCACGGCGGCGCCGAGCCCGTCCTGCAGCCGCCCGAGCGTCTGCATCACCTGGCGCTGCACCACCACGTCGAGCGCGCTGGTCGGCTCGTCGGCGACGATCACCTTGGGCGCCAGCGAAGTGGCAATCGCCATCGCGGCGCGCTGCTTCATGCCACCCGACAGCTCGTGCGGGTAACGCCGCGCCACCTCCGGCGCGAGGCCGACATTCTTCAGCAGTTCCTGCACGCGCGCATCGAGTTCAGCGCGCTTCATGCCGGGCTTGTGGGCGACGACCGCGTCGATCATCTGCTCCTCGAGCCGCATCACCGGGTTAAGCGAACTCATTGCTCCCTGCGGGATCAGCGCGATGTCGCGGAGCCGCGTCTCGCGCAGCTCCTTGGTGCTCATCTTGAGGATGTCGCGGCCGTCCAGCATCACGGAACCGCCGGCGATGCGGCCGGGCGCCTTGGTCAGGCGCATCAGCGCCGTGGCCATGGTGGTCTTGCCCGATCCGGATTCGCCGATCAGCCCCAGCCGCTCGCCCGGCATCAGCGAGAACGATACGTCGTTTACCGCCTTCGCCGGGCCTTTGCCGGTATCGTAGTGGACGTTCAGGTCCTCGACGACGAGGACGGGTTTGGTCTTGTCGGTCATCAGCGTTTGGCCAGCTTTGGGTTGGCGAAGCGGTCGAAGCCGACGGATGTCAGGAACAGACCAATGAAGATCGCGGCGATGACCACGATCGGCGGACCCCACCACCACCAGTAGCCGCGCAGAACCGCGGACGATTGCTGGGACCAGTAGATGGTGTTGCCGAGGGTCATCTCGTCGAGCGCACCGAGGCCGAGGGCCTCGAGGCCGATGACAGCGAGGATCGAGCCCGAGACGGTGCCGACGAAGCTCGCGACGATGTAGGGCATGATGTTGGGCATGATCTCGGTGAACAGGATCTCCCACTGGCCCTCGCCATTCACCCGGGCCACCTCAACATAGGATTTCTCGCGGATGGTCAGCACCTGGGCGCGGACTGTGCGGGTGGTGAACATCCAGCCCAGCGACGCCACCACCAGCGCCATGATCAGCGTGTTCATGCGGTCGATATTGCCGGCGATGATGACGAGGATGGCGATGGCCGGCACGGTCAGCAGCGCGTCCGAGATCACCCGGATGATCGCATCGACGATGCCGCCGAAATGCCCCGCGATCAGCCCGAGCGCGGTGCCGAAGCCGACGCCGATGAAGCCGGCGATCAGGCCCATCTTCAGCGTGTTCGGCGTGGCGTAGATGAGGAGGGTCCACATGTCGCGACCCTGCGAGTCCGTGCCGAGGAAGTACTCGGGCGAGGGCGGCTTGCGCGGCCGCACGGCGCCCACCTGGGCATTCACGACGTCGACGAACCACGGGCCGATGGCGCTGAACAGCAGGATGGCGCCGAGGATGGCGAGCCCGAGCAGCAGGGTGCCGCTGATCCGCCCCTGCTCGTAGTTGCGGCGAAGGGAGTTGAGAAAGTTCATCGCCGAATCCTCGGGTCAAGCAGCGGATAGATCAGGTCGACGAGGAACAGCAGCACCGCCAGGGAGACGATCAGCATCAGCACCACGCCCTGGATGACGAAATAGTCCTGGCCGCGGATCGCGACGTAGAGGAGCGAACCGAGCCCCGGATAGTTGAAGATCACCTCGACCAGCACGGCGCCGGACACCACCGAGCCGAGCGACAGCGCCAGCGCCGTGACCTGCGCCAGCAGCGCGTTGCGCATGCCGTACCAGACGAAAATCCGGTTCGGATGGAGGCCCTTGGCCTCCGCGAAAGTGATGTAATCCTCGCCCAGTACTGAGACCATCTGGCTGCGCATGCCGAGCGCCCAGAAGCCGATATTGCCGAGGATGATAGCGAGGCAAGGCAGGAACGCATGCCTCAGCATGTCCTCGGTGGTGGCCCAGTCGAGCCGCATGATGCGCGTGGTGTCGACGCCGCCGGCGGGTGGGAACCACTTCAGCACCACGGCGAAGAAATAGATCAGGATGATGGCGAGGAGATAGAACGGGATCGAGGTCAGGATCATCAACAACGGCACGATCGACTTGATCGTGCGCCCGGAGCCCGGCCAGGCGAGGCGTGCGCCGAGGAGCGAGCCGACGCTGAAGGCGATCAGCGTCGCCACGGCAAGCAGCGTCACCGACCACGGCAGCGCGGCGGCGATCATGGTCGAGACCTTTTCGGGGAAGTTCGCGAACGACACCCCGAGGTCGAGCCGGAGCAGGTCGCCCCAGTAATTGATGTATTGCTCGAGGACCGGCGCATCGAGGCCGTACTTGGCACGATAGGCGGCCGAGATCGCCTGGATATCGACGTTCTGCGCCCCGCCGCTCGTCTGCAGCCGCGCCAGCGCTGTCTGTACCGGATCGCCGGGCAGCAGGCGCGGGATGATGAAGTTGATGCTGACCGCGACGAAGATGATCAGCAAGAGCTGGCCGAACCTCGTCAGCAGGTAGCGCAGGAGTTCTCTAGACATCGGGTCTCGCTGGCAGGGGGACGCGCCGGGACGGATGGCAGCGAGTAGCCGCCATCCGCTTGAGCTATCGAGGGACGCTTACGGCGCGCCGCTCGGCTTCAGGTTGTGGATCACGACGTTGAACGCCTCCCACGGCGTGTACGGGGCGACATATGGGTCAGCCGCGGACGGCCAGCCGGTCCAGTAGTTATTGTTGAAGGTCACGACGTGGTATTCCTCGAGCAGATCGATCTGCGGCAGGTCGCGCAGGGCGATGTCGAGGGCAGCAACGGCGTTCTTCATGTAGTCGGAGTTCGGGTCGGTATCGGCCGGCACCGCATCCATGGCGTCGATCAGCTTGTCGTATTCCGGGTTCATGTAGCGCGACGCAGCAATGGCGTTCGGGATGTTCTCGCCGAGCGGGCGAGCGAACTTGCTGTGGTAGTGCTGCAGGGTCTCGAGCGGCTCGGACAGGCTGCCGCAATGCACGAAGATCATCGTGTCGAAGTTGCCGCTCTGGATGTCGGGCAGCCAGGTGTCGTCCACCGGGGCCTGCACCGCGTCGAAGCCGGCGTTCTTGAACTGCTGGGTCAGCGGCGCAAGCGTCGGCTGGATGAAGGCCGGAGTGCGGACGGTGACCGTCAGCGGCTTGCCGTCCTTGGCCCAGAGGCCATTGGCGTCCTTGGCGTAACCGGCCTTGGTCATGTACTCCTCGACCTTCGCCGGATCGGGATTGTCGAGATTGTACTTGTCGAGCACGGCCTTGAGCGGGCTGCCTTCGGCGAGCCAGGTGCCAGCCATGTAGTTCGAGAACGCGAAGGTCACCGGCTTCTGGCCACCTTCATAGCCGATGTCGTTGATGGCGGTGCGGTCGATGGCGTAGTTCAGCGCATAGCGGACGTTCACGTCGTTCCACGGCGCCTTCATCTGGTTGAACACCAGCGAGTAGTCGCAGCCATCCGGAGCGCCCCAGTTCGGGCCTTCGGTGTTCCACGATGCCAGCTTGTCGTTCTGGGCGCGGGCGGCCTCGAACGTGCCGATCAGCAGCTGACGGCCGCCGTCGATCTGATTGGCGATGTGGAGCTGGCCCATCGCGTCATCGCTCGATACCGGGACGAGAGTGATGCGCTTGGGAGCCGGAAGATCCTGGAAGCCGACCTTGGCACCCCACCAGTCGTCGCGGCGATCGAAGATCTCCTGCTGGTTGGTGGTCGAGACCAGCTTGTAGGCGCCGGTACCGACCGGCCAGCCCTTGGCGAGGTCGAAGTTGGTGAAGGTCGCGATATCCTGGCCTTCCCAGATATGCTTGGGCAGGATCGGGTAGTGGTTCTCGTGGCCTAGCGCGAGGAAATCGCGGATGAAGCGCGGCGCGGCCTTGTTGAAGTTGAGGGTGACGTTCAGCGGATCGGTGACGGTGACGTCCTTGATCCATTCCTTGAACGAAGCCGAGCCGTTGATCTCCGGCGGCGCGTCGCGCAGCGTTTCGAGCGTGAACTTCACGTCGTCGGCGGTGAACTTCTGGCCGTCCGACCACTCGACGCCATCGCGCAGCTTGATCGTCGCGCTGAGGTAGTCCGGAGCGTACTCAAAGCTCTCGGCCTGCCACGGGATCAGCTTGCCGTCATTGAGGTTGGTGTAGAACAGCGCCTCGTTGACGGTGATCTGCATGGCGTCGCGCTGATGCGTGACCGATGTCAGGTAGGGGTTCCAGTTGTCGACGTTGGCGAGTTGTGCGGGCTGATCACCCCACGGCGTCAGCACCAGGGTCTCGTTGCGCGGAACGTCCTGGACATCCTGCGCCAGGGCGACGCCGCCAAGCAGCGTCATCGTCAGCAGCGTAAGGGCAGCACCACGTATC
>JBKJMF010000033.1:0-3094 GCA_046596525.1 Devosia sp.
CTCGTCATCCACACGGTGGCGAAGCTCGTGGCGCGCGGCATCGAGCCGCCGGTCTGGCGCAGCGGCAATGCGCCGGGCGGGGACGAAGCAAATGCCAAGTTCATCTCGCGCTTCAGCGAACGGGTCCGGAAGCTATGAGCGAACGCCTGGTCGGGCGCGATCCGGAGGCGGGCAGGGGCATCGCGGTCGCCTTTGATGGCGGCCGCATCAGCAGTGTCGAGGCGGCCCAGTATGATGGGCCACTGTATCTGTCGGCGGGGCTCGTCGACCTGCAGGTCAACGGCTATGCGCATCACGATCTCAACGACGGCACCGTGACCGCCGAGCGCGTGCTGGCGCTGACCGAGATGCTGCTGGCGCTGGGCACCACCACCTATCTGCCGACGCTGGTCACTGCTTCCGAAGTCAACATCGTTGCCGGCCTCAAGGCCATTCGCGAGGCGCGCGAGCGCTATCCGCTGGTCAAGCGGGCGGTGCCATCAGTGCATGTCGAGGGGCCGTTCATTGCGGCGCATGACGGGCCGCGCGGGGCACATCCGGCGGCGCATGTGCGTGATGCTGATATCGCCGAGTACGAGCGCTGGCAGGCGGCGAGCGGCGGGCTGGTAGGGCTGCTGACACTGTCGCCGCATTCGGACGCTGCGATCGAGCTGGTTCGGCATGTGGCGGGGCAGGGCGTGCATGTGGCGCTCGGGCACACGGACGCGACGCCGGAGCAGATCCATGCGGCCGCGGCTGCTGGGGCGACGCTCTCGACGCATCTCGGCAACGGTGCTTCGGCGATGCTGCCGCGGCATCCGAATGTGATCTGGGCGCAACTGGCGGACGACCGGCTGACGGCGACGCTGATCGGCGACGGCCACCATCTGCCGGCCGACACGCTCAGCGTCATGCTGCGCGCCAAGGGGTTGGACCGGGCGCTGCTGGTTTCGGACGTTGCGGCGCCGGGCGGGCTGGAGCCGGGGATTTACCACCAGACCATCGGCGGGCGGGTCGAGCTGCAGGCCAACGGGCGGCTGGGCACGCCCGGCACGCCGTATCTCGCGGGGGCGGCGCTGCCGCTGGGCGACTGCGTGGCGCGGACAGTGGGGATGACCGGGCTGAGCCTCTCGCAGGTGCTTGGGCTGGCGACGCGCAATCCCGGGCGATTTGCCGGTGGGCGCGGCAAGCTGGAGGTTGGCGCTGCTGCGGACCTGATCCTGTTCGATTGGGCGCCGGGCGCGGAACGCCTCAATATTGCTGCAACCTACCAGGCGGGGGAGCGGGTATGGGCGCGCTGAGGGCCGGGGTCGCTGTTGTCGACATCACGCCGCCGGCAGGTTTGCTGCTTGCGGGCTTTGCAGCCCGGTCCGAGCCCGCGACCGGTGTGCACGATCTACTGACGGCGCGGGCGGTGGTGGTGGGCGACACGGCGATTGTCGTGGCTGACGTGATCGCAATACATGAAGAGATGAGTGCGCGGATACGCGAGCGCTGCCCGCTGCCAGCGTGCAACGTCATTGTCGCGGCGACGCATACGCATGGTGCGCCGATCTCGATGGCGGGACGGCTCAGTGCCGACGCCGATCCAGCGTTCCTGCGCGCGATCGAGGATGGGTGTGTCGAGGCGATCACGCGCGCTGTTGCCTCGGCCGCTCCGGCGCATATCACGGCGGGCATGGGTGCTGATCCGGATGTGGCGCGCAACCGCCGCCATGCCGGTGGGCTGACTGATCCGGCCTTGCCGGTGCTGCGCATTTACGATGCCGCGGGCGGCCTTGTTGCAGTGATCGTTTCCTATGCCTTGCACCCGACAGTGTTGGGGGCCGACAACCGGCTGGTGACGGGGGATTTTCCATATTTCGTGCGGGCCGCGATCGAAGCTGAGCATCCTGACGCGGTGGCGGTGTTCCTCAATGGCTGCGCCGGCGATGTCACCATCGGGCACACGGCGCATGGCTCGATATCGCTGGCAGCCGACGCGTCGCGAACCTTCGAAAGTGCCCAACGGGTGGGCGAGATGATCGCCAGGGCCGCGCTGGCTGCGCCCGAGACGCCGATCAGCGACACGGTGACGGCGTCGGAGCAGTTTGTCGAACTGGCGCTCGAGCGGCGCGAGCAGGATCTGCCGCGGTTGGCGGCGGAGTGGGAGGCTGCGGCGCTCACAGCCGATCCGGCGCACCAGAAGCTGTTCGGGTATTGGGCGGACTGGGCGCGGACCCATGCGGATGTGGCGCCGGGGAGCGTGATCGGGCGGGTCAGCGTGCTCGACTGGGGCGGGGTGCCGATCGTGGCGTTGCCGGGCGAGATCCTGGCGGAAACCGGGCTCAGCATCCGGGCGGCCTGCGGCGACCGGCCCGCATTCGTCTTGTGCTTCGCCGATGGCACGCCGGGCTACATTCCACCGGCCAGCGAGTACAGCTCGGGTGGCTACGAGGTGGACGAGGCGCACCGCTTTTACGGCATGCCGGGCTCGTTCGCATCCGGCTCCGCCGAGCGTTTGGTGGCTGTTGCCCAGTCTTTGCTCTGGCTGCCGAAGCAAGCGGCAAAGCCTATGGAATAAAGGGGTTTCAGGCCTTCGAGCGCCTGCGACCCGCTTGACACGCAACCGGTTGCAGTCAAGACTTCACCTACGTGCTCGATCGTGCGTTTCAACAGGGATGAAAACGATGACGAAGATGTTTTCCGAGCCTACAAAATCTGTGCTGTCGACGTTGGGACGACAGCTGCTTCTCGCCTCGGCCGTTGGCTTCGGGCTGGCGGCCACCGCCGTCTCGGCGCAGGAGATCCGGGTGTGGAGCGGCTATCCGGAACTGGCGCCGTTCTACCAGCACGTCGCCGAGGGGATGGCGGCCGAGTATCCGGACCTCAAGGTCACGGTCGAAGCCATCGCACTGCGCGAGCATGAAAAGCGCGTGGCGCTCGGCGTCACCTCGGGAGAAGCCGCCGAAGTGATCGAACTGGCGACCACCATCGCCGCCCGCTATCTCGAGGGCGGCCTGCTCAACACCCCGCCGGCCGACGTCACCGCCTTCGTCAAGGATCCGGCGAATTTCGGTGAGTTCTTCGTCAATTCGGCCAGCTATGACGGCACCGTCTACGGCATGCCGCTGTT
>JBKJMF010000043.1:0-4210 GCA_046596525.1 Devosia sp.
GCCGAACCGTTGTTCGCTGCTGCCGAGGTATAGGCGTAGAGCACCTCGGAGAAGCCGTGCGGGCCGGGGTTCCAGATCGAGGATACCCCGAACGGCAGCACGATGGTCAGGGCGGTGAAGCCGAGCATGGCCAGCGGCAGGCAGAGGATGGCGAGCATCGCCATCTTCACTTCCTTGGCCTCGATCTTTTTGCCCAGATATTCGGGCGTCCGGCCAACCATCAAGCCGGCGACGAAGATGGTGACGACGACGAACAGCACGATGCCGTAGAAGCCGGCGCCGACGCCGCCGATGATGATCTCGCCCAGCATCATGTTGATCAGCGGGATCATGCCGCCGAGCGCCATGAAGCTGTCATGCATGGCATTGACCGCGCCGCACGAGGCGGCCGTGGTGATCACCGCGAACAGCGCGGAGAGCGGAATGCCGAAGCGGACTTCCTTGCCTTCCATGTTGCCGCCATCGATGCCGAGCGCATGCACCAGCGGGTTGCCGGCGGCCTCGGCCCAGTAGCAGACGACGACACCGACCAGGAACAGGATGCCCATCGTGATGAAGATCGCCCAGCCCTGCTTCTGGTTGCCGACCATGCGGCCGAACACTTTGGTCAGCGCGGCGCCGATAGCGAAGATCGACACCATCGAGATGAGGTTGGTGAGCGCGGTCGGGTTTTCGAACGGATGCGCGGCATTGACGTTGAAGAAGCCGCCACCATTGGTGCCGAGATATTTGATCATCATCTGCGAGGCCACCGGGCCCTGCGCGATGGTCTGCTGCGCGCCTTCCAGCGTCACGGCAGCGGTATAGGCATCGAGGTTCTGCGGCACGCCCTGCCAGACCAGCACGAGCGTGCCGATGATGCAGATGGGGAGCAGCACGTAGAACGTGGCCCGCACCATATCGACCCAGAAATTACCCAGCGTCCTCGTCGACTTGCGCGAGAAGCCGCGGATCACCGCCATGGCGATGGCGATACCGGTGGCGGCCGACACGAAATTCTGCACCGCGAGGCCCATCATCTGGGTCAGGTAGCTCATCGTGGTTTCGCCCACGTAGCTCTGCCAGTTGGTGTTCGACACGAAGCTCGCCGCGGTGTTGAAGGCAAGTTCGGGACCGACCTCGACCATCCCCGCGGGGTTCAGCGGCAACACCGCCTGGAACCGCTGCAGGAAGTAGAGGAAGACAAAGCCTGCAAGGTTGAACAGCAGCATGGCCACCGCATAGGTGACCCCGTTCTGCTCCTCATCTTCGCGGGTGCCGGCGACGCGATAGAGCCCGCGCTCGATGGGCCCGAGAATGGGCCTGAGCCAGGTGCTCTCGCCATTGAAGACGCGCGTCATGTAGGCCCCGAGGGGTTTGACGAGCAAAATGATGATCCCGCAGAAAACGAGGATCTGGATCCAGCCGATGAGGGTCATGGGGGGTACTTTCCGAGCCTGATCCGGCGCTTAGAAGCGCTCAGGACGAACGAGGGCGAACACCAGATAGACGAGGAGGAACAGCGTCACTGCGCCTCCGAGAATGAAATCGAGCGGCATTTCTTGGCCCTCCCTCAGAGCTTGTCGCAGGCTGCGACGTAGGCGAAGGCGAGCGCGAAAAAGACCGCCCCGATTGCGAGAACGACAATGTCCATCGTTCAATCTCCAGTTGTGTTGCAGCGCCGCCCCGAACGGCTCGGAACGCGCGGCAGCGGCCAATCGTCAGAATTCTTGGGAAGATATGCGCCCGACCCGCATAGGGTTTCGAGATCGGCCGCACCGGAAAGATATAAAGATCCTATAGGGGAAATGCCCGCGCGGCCGGCGCTCCTGCGGCCGCCCCGGACAGCGCCGATGCTCAAGCCGCCCCAGCAAACCATGCCGTCTTCGATTGCATGACGATCAGAAGGAAGTAAGCGCGGCATATGTGCTTGCTTCGCCCGTGTAAGCGCCGCACCTATATATGGATTTTTATTTGACTTCCGGACGCGCGGCGGCCTGTTTCCCGCGCCAGTACTGGAGACCACGACGATGACCATCCCGGACACCCTCGCCGCAGCGCTTGCCGGCAACCGTTCGGCCGGAACCGCCACCACGCTGCCGCTCGATGCCATCGCCGCCAACACCGAGGCCTATGCCGTGCAACTGGCGGCGATCGACGACTACGAAGCCGAGCCGATCGGCTATGCGCTGATGGGCACCAACCCGGTCTGCGCGCGTACCCTCGGGCTCGACCAGCCGATCTATGGGCCAATCCCCCGCCGAGATTGCTTCAGCGGCCCTCAGCACATCCGCCTGCCGCATGGCATCATCGGCGCGCAGTGCGAACTGGTGTTCGTCATCGGCCGCAGCTACCCAGACAGCACGGAAACCATTGGCCGCGACTCTGTCGGCGAAGCGATCATCGCCTGCCGCCCGGCGATCGGCCTCGTTGGACGGCGCGTCACCGGCGGGCGGCATGACACGTCGGCCGCCATCGCCGATTTCGGGCTGCATGTCGCGACCATCTGCGGCCCCGCGATACGCACCGACTGGCAGCAGCTCGACGCGGTCGAAATGACCGCCAGCATCGACGGCAAGGCGGTGATGACCGGGCTGGGCAGCGCCATCTCCGGCCACCCGCTCGACGCCGTCGCCTGGCTCGCCCGCGAACTGGCCCGCCACGGCCGCCAGATCAGCGCCGGGGAGAGCGTCTCCACCGGCTCCTGCGCCCCGATCCTGCAGGTGCTGCCCGGCCAGACCCTCAGCGTCGGCTTCGCCGGCATCGGCACCATCTCCTGCAGCTTCGAGTAGCCTGCGGCGAGACTTATGGCGCACTTGCCGTTGCCGTCATCCTGGCCAGAATGCCCGCCAGGATGAGGAGCACGAGATGAACGCCATTGACCCGAAGACGCCCGCCGAGGCCCCGGATGCCGCGGGGGTGTATCGGATCTGGCCGGGCGATGGCCGTGCACCGGGGTCGGAGCATTGGGCGCATCGGGAATCGACCATGCAGATCCCCTGGGCGGTGACCGAGCGGCGCCTCACCCGCAATGTCGTGGTCCCGACGCTGACCGCCTTCCTGCCCGAGCCCGGGCGCGCTAACGGTACGGCGATGATCGTCGCCCCGGGCGGCGCCTTCCATTTCCTGATGATCGACCACGAGGGCTACGACATGGCCCGCTGGCTGGCCGGCCTCGGTGTCGCCGCTTTCGTGCTGAAGTACCGGCTGGCGCAGACGCCCGAAGCCGATGCCGACCTGCTCGACTTCCGCAACGAACTGCAGCGCCGGCTGCACAACCCCGGCCCGATGGGCGCCGCGCCGCCGGCCAACCCCGCCATTGCCGAGGCGCGCCTGTGGGGAGAGGACGATGGGCGCCAAGCCATCCGCTACGTGCGTGAACATGCCGCCGACTGGGGCATCGACCCGCAGCGCATCGGTATCGGCGGTTTCTCGGCGGGTGGTGCCGCAACCATGGGCCCGGTCTTCGAGCATGACGCCGCACGCCGCCCCGATTTCGCCGTCGGCATCTATCCGGCCTATCGTGCCGACCTGCCTGTGCCAGCCGACGCGCCGCCGCTGTTCCTCGCCATCTCCGACGACGACAAATCCGTCGCCCCTCTCTCGGCGGCCCGCCTCTACGAGGCCTGGCACACGGCCGGCATCCCGGCCGAACTCCACATCTTCGGCAACGGCGCCCACGGCTTCGGCTTCGGTAAGTCAGGGCTACTATCGGATCCCTGGGTCGACCTGCTGCAGAACTGGCTTGGCGTGCGCGGGCTAATGCCAAAGCCGGCCTGACAAACCGGGACGACCGCAGGCTACTTTGGTTTCGGTTGAGCCGGCGCGCCCGATGTGGCTCTGTGGGCGCCCGCCTCATATTGCCTGGCCAATGCCCGCAGATTCCACCAACGTTCTCCGGATCAGCTCCTTCCGCCATTTCCTGTCGTCGCGCGCGCTGTCTTCGATGGCGTTCCAGGGGTCGGCGGTGGCTATCGGCTGGCTGATCTACGATCGCACCCGCAACCCGTTCGACCTCGGGCTGGTGGGGCTGTTCCAGTTCCTGCCAATGCTGGTCCTCACCTTCGTCGCGGGACATGTCGCCGATCAGTTCGACCGCCGCCAGATCGGCCTCATCTGCCAGGTGATCGAGGCGCTGACCATGGGCTTCATCGCGCTCGGCGTGTGGCAGGGCTGGCTGCCGACCTGGGGCGTGTTTGCCGCCGTCGCCGTGCTCGGCGCGGCGCAGGCG
>JBKJMF010000114.1:0-5061 GCA_046596525.1 Devosia sp.
GCCAGACCGTCGATCTTGCCCTTCGCCAGCGCCGCTTCCAGACCCGCCCGGATCTTGCCCTGGAAATGGTCGAACGAGACCCGGTCGATCCGCCCGCCGGCCACCGCCCATGCCCGGATGATCGGCACGATCTCGATATCGAGGTCGGACTCCTCGGCCACCTTGATGAAGCCGCCGACCTGCCCCAGCCCGCGCAGCTTCTCGATTATCTCGGCGCCCTCGTAGATCCCGAACGCCTCGTAGTCCGCCATCGTGGTGAGGACTGGATTGAAGTCGTTGGTTTCCTGGGCGACGTGAATAACGGCAATGCGCAATTGGCTCTCCGGCAAAAACTATCCTGTCGCGCCAAGTACAGCCTCGGCGCGTCGAACAGTCATATCGGTTCTCCGAATGTGGAGAATCTCAGCGTAGTCTCGGAAACGGAGTGCTAAGCCATTGCAATAAAAGGGCGCACCCGTAGATGATCAGGCTATTAACCGCTCAAAATGGTGTCAAGAACGCCACGTTTCGCCACAAGGAACAACTGAGCGCAGAGCTCCACATCAGCCCAGAAGCTGAGCTGAGAGGTGTGTAGAAATCCGCTTCGCCGCGCCCTTCAGCGCATCCGCCGCGACCACCGTCAGCTCCGGCTTCATCCGCCGCTCCGGTGCCGACAAGCTCATCGCTGCCACCGCATAGCCGCTCGCATCGAGGATCGGCACGCCGATGCACATCAGCCCGTCCTCGTTCTCGCCCACCTCGATGGCATAGCCACGCCGCCGCACGTCATCGACCTGCCGCCGCAGCTTATCCGCATCGGTCAGCGTGTTGATCGTCCGCTGCGGCAGCCCGCCATCGCGCAGCGCCGAAGCGTCGGCATCCGGCAGGAACGCCATCATGGCCTTCCCCAGCGAGGTCGAATGCGCCGGGTGGCGATGCCCGATCCGCGCATTGGCGCGCAGCGGCCGGCCCGGCTCCAGCATGTCGATATAGACCACCTGGCTTTCCGACAGCACCGCGAGGTTCACCGTCTCGTGGAACGTCTCCATGAGCTTTCGCATCTCGGGCTGCGCGATGTCGCGCAGGCCCTGCAGTTCCTGATCCACCTTGGCGAGCGAGCGGAACTTGCCGCCCACACCATAGCGATCGTGCTTCAGATCATGTTCGAGGAACTGCGCCGCCGACAGGCTCTGCAGATAGCGGAACACCGTGGTCTTGGGCAGCCTGAGTTCATGCACGGTCTCGGTCAGAGTCACGTCGTGCCCCTGCCGCGCCACGTACTCCAGCACCTGCAGGGCCTTCATCACCGGAAGTACGATATAGTCGTCGCCAGACTTGCTCATCGCTTCACCCCTAGTTCGAATTGATCTCGACTTCGAATTGATCCCGACCGGTCAGAAGAACGTTTTCAGCGCTCCAGTCACCCTGTAATCCTCGTCGACCAGCACCAGCATCTGCCACTTGTCGAACGTCGTGCACGGATGCCCGATGCCGAACGCCACCATGTCGCCGGCCTCCAGCGGGCTGCTGGCGGGCGTCGTCATGTGGCAGTGCTGGTCGTTCAGCGCGACCACTATGTGGTCCGCTGGCATCGTCTCGGGCTTGGTCATCGTCCCCGGCCGGAACCAGCGCAGCGGCACCGGCATGCCGGCATCGAAACTGACATCGCGCTTGCCCATGGTCAGCACGGTGCGCCCTTCCTCGGGCCGCGACTGCACATAGGCCCATACCTCCAGCGCCGCCTCGAGCCGCCCCTCGGGCAGCTTCAGCGACGTATCGTTGATGATCCGCTCGAACGCGGTGGCATATGAGATTGAGTCATGCGTCAGGTAGCAGCCTGACCGCAGTACCTTCACCACCGGTCGCGTGAACGCCACCTGGTTGAAGCGCGTGCCGACCCGGTCGAAGAACGCCGAACCGCCGGCGCTCACCACCACCGGCTGGCCATCGCGGAACAGCCCTTCGGCCAGCGCAGTGACGGCCAATGCCGCAACGTCGTCGATCAATCCATCCGCGGCTTCTGGGGTCGGCAGCAAGCCCTCGAAACACTCGAATCCACCGAGCACCAGACCCGGAGTGGCCGCGACGACCCGCGCCACCTCCATTGCCTGCTCGCGCGTCCGCGCCCCGGTGCGCCCGCCGAGAAAACCGATCTCGACCAGCACCCGCAGCGGATTGCCTGATGGCGGCGGATTGCGCTTCGCGCCCTCGGCGAGAAGCCTCAGCCCCGGCAGCCCATCGGCGAGGCAATAGAGCTCGAACCCATCACCCTGCAGCGCCCGGAAGCAAGCATCGATCGCCTGCGCGCCCACCGGCTGGTTGGCGATCAGCACCCGCTTCACCCCGAACCGCACGCAGACACTGAGCTGCTGCACCGTCGCTACCGTGATCGCCCACGCCCCATCCGCCACCTGCAGGTCGAACAGCTGCGGCGACATCGTGGTCTTGCCGTGCGGCGCGATGACCAGGTCGTTGGCCCCGGTGAAAGCGCTCATCCAGGCGCTGTTGGCGCGCACCACATCCTGCCGGATCACCGCCAGCGGCAGCGGCATGTCGCCCTTCAGCACGTTCCAGCCCTGCTGGCCCACTTCGCCGACTGTCAGCTCCGGCGCATCGAACGGCAGCCCCTTGGTCGAGGCATCAAGCCCTTGGCTGTCGAGGGATTTGAGATCGAGACGCGGGATCAGAGCCATGGGTTGGGGTCCAGAGGTGCAATGGGACGGCGGAGCTTGGTGTAGGCGATCTTCTTGGGATCGCTCGGGAACGGCCCGCCTGTGTCGAGATAGTGGATCTTCGCCGCGATCTTCGAGAACGCCGCGTAGAAGTGGTTCGAGGATTTCACCACCACGATCTTCTTGGTCGCTAGGTCGATGCCGAGATTGGTGAAGGCCGGCGGACTGAAGGTCTGCGAGCGACCGGCGGCGAGCACGATATCGACATTGCCAATGCTGATCGCCGCTGCCGGCCCGAGCGACACCCAGCTCTGCTCGAACGGGATCATCAGGTTGTCCGAGATGCCCTTGACCACGACATCCGCGTCGACCGGATGACCTGAGGTCTCCGACACCTTGCCGCAGAACCGCAGCCGGGTCGCTGCGCCGACCCCGGCCGCCCGGCAGAACTGCACCGCGATCGGATCCCACAGCGCCCCGATAGCCGACGGAATTTCCGGATGCGCCAGGAGCGCGTCGATCATCACCGAGGAGTCCCCGGCGACCCCGCCGCCAGGGCTGTCCCAGCGATCGGCGAAGACGATCGGCCGCCCGGGCTCCACCAGCGCCTGCTGGATCGCCTCCTCGGGCTTGTAGTGATGCGGCCCGGCCGCCCCCGGCGGCCAGCCGAGGATCTCGCGTCCCAGTTGCTCCGCCAGCGCCTGCGCCTTGGCCCGGTTCCGCTCGCCATCGGCCACCACGAACACCTTGCAGCCCACGTCGGCAACATCGGCCGGGGTGAACCCGTGCGTCACTGAGATCGAAAGGATGCCGTCCTTGCCTTCCATCTGCATCAGCCGGTCGACGAAACTCCGCCCCGGCTCGCGGCTGGTCATGAACGCCGCGCTCAGCGAGCGCATATCGAACACCTCGATCACCGGCTCGATCTCGCCGCGCGTCGTGCGCAGGCACAGCTCGACCAAATCCTCGGCCCGCGCCAGGAAGTCGGTGTGCGGGAACTCCTTGAACGCCACCAGCACGTCGGCATTGTCGACCCGCTGCTGCGTCAGGTGATGGTGCATGTCGAGCTCGGCGCCCACCACCACATCGGGCCCAACGATCTCGCGGGTCCGCGCCAGCAGATCCCCCTCGCAGTCGTCATAGCCGCGCGCCACCATCGCGCCGTGCAAACCATAGAGCACGATGTCGACCGGCATCGCGGCCCGCAGCTGGTCGAGGATTTCGTCGCGCAGGCTCTCATAAGCCCCCTGCGAGATCAGCCCCGCCGGCTCGCCCCAGGTCGCCGTGCCCTCGATCAGTGTGAAACCATCGGTCCTGGCGCGCCGTCGCGCTGCCACCACGGGGGCCGAACAGAGGGTCGGCGTGTCGGGATGCGTGCCCGGCGGGCAATAGAAGGCGTCTTCAAAGGCGCTGCGATCGGCGAACAGCGGCGAGAACGTATTCGTTTCGGTGGCAAGCGACGCTACAAAGACTCGCAACACATCCGCTCCTCGGCGCCATGCGCCATCCTATATGATGGAACGATCCCTGGACGCCGACCAGAATGTAAAGAGAAGGACAGCCCCCCTGTCAACTCCGCCAACGTCGCATCTGGCCAAAACCATGATGCTATGCTTGCACCTCGGGCTCTCTCATGTCTTATTGCCCCAATAGCAACCATCTGGCGAGTGTTCTACACTATGGAACCAACCGCCGCGATGCCGCGAGAGATTGTGCGAAATGGCTAGAACCAGCGCCCCCGACGAGGCACGGACCAGCACCCCGACGGCGGACGCCCGCATCCAGTCCGTGGCGCGCGCCAAGGCGCTGCTCGACGCCATGTCCGGCGGCGACTGGGTGTCGCTGCGCGATCTCGCCATCCGCACCGGCCTCGCCAAGACCACGGCGTTCAACCTCGTCAGCGCGCTGGTCGATGTCGGCCTCACCGAGCGCGACGCGAAGGCCGGCGCCTACCGCCTGAGCCTGCAGCACCTCGTCTACGGCAAGGCCGTCGAGCGCCGGCTCGATATCGCGGCCATCGCCCGCCCGCATCTGATCCGCCTCTGCGCTACGACGCGCGAGACGGTGAACCTCGCGCTCCCCGGCCCCACCGATGCGGTGATCGTCGAGAGCCTCGAGGGCAGCCAGTCGCTGCGTGTCTCGTCCTATTCCGGCACCCGCGCCGCCTATCATTCGACTGCCTGCGGCCGCGCGCTCTTGGCTCACCAGCCGCCGAACTTCCGCAAGATCATCTACTCGGTCGGCAATCTCCCCGCCGCCACCGCCCGCACCATCACCGATCCCGAAGCGCTGGAAATCGTGCTCGAACGCTGCCGCACCCTCGGCTGGGCCACCGAGTTCGAAGAGAACGAGATGGGCAGCGCCTGTGTCGCCGCCCATCTCGTTCTCTTCGAGCCCGATAACATCGTGC
>JBKJMF010000388.1:0-4811 GCA_046596525.1 Devosia sp.
CAAGGGGTTCATGCTGGCTGGTCGGCACGACCTGCATTTCCACCCCGATGCCATCAAGGTCATCCGCCGCTCGCTGCGGCTCATCGGTCATGACCTGAGGAACGACAGGCAGGCCAATACCTGGTTCCTCGAGATTTTGACGGCCCCGACCTACGTGGAGCGGATCCTGCGCCAGATGAACGAAAGCGGTGTGCTTGGCCGCTTCGTGCCGGAATTCGGCAAGATCGTCGCGCTCATGCAGTTCAATATGTACCACCACTACACGGTGGACGAGCACCTGATCCGCGCCGTAGGCGTCATGGCCGACATCGCCAATGGCGGCCTGCGTGAGCAGCTGCCGCTGACGCACGAGCTCTTGCCGCATCTCAACGACACGCGCCTGCTTTACGTGGCGCTGTTCCTCCACGACATCGCCAAGGGCCGCCCCGAGGATCATTCGATCGCCGGTGCCCGCGTCGCCCGCCGCTTCTGCCCCCGCCTCGGGCTCGATGCCGCCGAAACCGATACCGTCTCCTGGCTGGTCGAACATCACCTGCTGATGAGCGAGATCGCCCAGAGCCGCGACATCCAGGATCCCGAGACGGCAAAATCCTTCGCCGACGTGGTTCAGTCGCCGCAGCGCCTGGCGCTGCTGATGATCCTCACCGCCTGCGACATCCGCGCCGTAGGCCCCGGCGTGTGGACCGGTTGGAAGGGCTCGCTGCTCCGCGCCCTCTACTATGCCACCGAGCCGCTGCTCTCCGGCGGCCACAGCCAGGTCACCCAGCGCGATCGCATCGAAGCGGCAAAGACTGTGCTGCGCGGCGCGCTCTCCGCCTGGCCTGCTCCAGAGGTCGATACCTATCTCGGCCGCCACTACGATCACTACTGGCTGCGCGCCGAGCCGGAGCTGCAGGTCGAGCATGCCCGCATGATCCGCGTCGCCGATCAGGCTGGCCAGATGTTCGCCGGCTCGATCCGGGTCAAGTCGTTCGAGTCGATCACCGAGGTATCGTTCTACACCCCGGACCATCCGCGCCTCTTGTCGCTGATCGCTGGCGCCTGCACCATGGCCGACGCCTCGATCATCGGCGCCCAGATCTTCGGCACCCGCGACGGCCGCGCCGTCGACACCTTCCGCCTGCGCCGGTCTTTCACCTCAGACGAGGACGAAAAGGTCCGCGCCACCCGCATCATCGATACGGTGAAGCAACTGCTGCAAGGCAAGCGCCAGGTGCTCATCGACCTCGGCAAGGAAAGCCGCCACAACAAGCGCCTCAAGCCCTTCACCCTGCCGGCGCAGGTCGCGGTGTCGAACACCATCTCCGAGAAGTTCACCGTCATCGAGGTCATGGGCCTCGACCGCACCGGTCTTCTCCACCAGCTCACCCGCCAGATCTCCGACCTCAACCTCACCATCGGCTCGGCCCACATCGGCACCTACGGCGAAAAGGCCGTCGACGTCTTCTACGTCACCGACCTCACCGGCCACAAAATCGAGTCCAAGACCCGCCAGAAAAAGATCCACGACGCTCTGCTGGCGGTGTTCCAACCCATCGAGGAAAAGGCTGCCAAGGTGGTCAATGGGTAGTCCGGTGGCTGGAGACCCCCACCCCTGTCCCCTCCCCGCAAGGGGGAGGGTGACCCCAACTCTGGCAGCGGCGTTTTCGTCTCCCTCCCCCTTGCGGGGAGGGGACAGGGGTGGGGGTCGGCTCGCGCCGGCGTTCCGATGAGCCTCTACCGCAACTTCCTCTCTGTCGGTGGCCTCACCCTCGTCTCGCGCATCTTCGGCTTCGTCCGCGATGCGCTGATGGCGGCCGTGCTCGGCATCTCGCCCGTCTCGGACGCCTTCAACGCCGCGTTCCGCTTCCCCAACCTGTTCCGCCGCCTCTTCGCCGAGGGGGCCTTCAACACCGCCTTCGTCCCGATGTTCTCGACCGCGCTCGAAACCGAGGGCAATGAGGGCGCGAAGGAACTCGCTGGACGCATCATGAGCTGGCTGGTGGCGGTGATCCTCGTCGTCACCATCCTCGTCGAGATCTTCGCCCCGCAGATCATGGTGCTGTTCGTCCCCGGCTTTGTCGGCGACGCGGAAAAGTTCGACCTCACGGTCTTCCTCACCCGGATCATGTTCCCCTATCTCGCCTGCATGTCGCTGATGGCCGCCTATGCGGCGATCCTCAACAGCCTCGGCCGGTTCTTTGCCGCCGCCTTCGCGCCGATCGTGCTCAACATCGTCAATATCGGCGCACTGATCCCCCTCGCCATCCTGACGCTCGAGGCGCCCGACACCGCGTTCTGGGTGGCGATCGCCACCATGCTCGGCGGCATCGCCCAGCTGGCGCTGGTCTACTGGGCCATCCGTCGCGCCGGGTTCGTGCCCAAACTGCGCTGGCCGCGGTTCGACACGGAAGTGCAGCGCTTCTGGGTGCTGGCGGTGCCGGCGATCATCGCGGGCGGCATCACCCAGATCAACATCTTCGTCGGCACCATCATCGCCTCGGGCGCCAACGAGGTGATGTCGATCATCTACAATGCCGATCGGCTCTACCAGCTGCCGCTCGGCATCATCGGCATCGCTATCGGCACGGTGCTTTTGCCCGAACTCAGCCGCCACCTCGGTGCCGGCCGCGAACTCGAAGCACGCGCCAGCCAGAGCCAGTCCCTCTTCCTCTCGATGCTGCTGTCGATGCCGGCTGCCGGTGCGCTCATCGCGCTGGCGCTGCCGGTGGTGCGCGTGCTGTTCGAGCGTGGCGCGTTCGGGCCAACCGACAGCGTCCACGTCTCGCAAGCGCTTATCGCCTTCGCCGCGGGCCTCCCCGCCTTCGTCCTCATCCGCGTGCTGCAGCCCGGCTTCTTCTCGCGCAAGGACACCAAGACGCCGACCTGGTTCGCCTTCATCTCGCTGGTGATCAACATCGTGCTGTCGCTGGCGCTGTTCCCGACGTTCCTGCACGTAGGCATCGCGCTCGCCACCTCGATCGCCGCTTGGGTGAACGTGGTGCTGCTGGCGATCTTCCTCGCCCGCCGCGGCCATTTCACCATCACCACAGCGGAGTGGCGCCAGCAGGCGATGATCCTGCTGCTCACCCTGGTGATGTCTGGCGCGCTCTACGGGCTCGTGGTGCTGCTCGGGCCCGTATTCGATCCTGGGCATTTCTTCGCAGCTCAGGCGCTGGCGCTGTTCGCGCTGTGCGTCTTCGGGGCCGGCATCTACTTCGCGCTGGCGCACATTACCAAGATACAGCCGCTCGGCGGGCTGGTCCGGCGCCTGCGCCGCCGTCGCGGGTAGCCTACTCGTACACCACGACCATCAGCGCCCGAGCCGGCTCACCGCCCTCGTTGACAATCTCGTGCTCCACATCCGCACGATACCGCGCCGTCTCCCCAGTCCCGAGCACCTGCTCGCCGAGCGCCGTCTTCACCCGCAGTCCCTCGGTCTGCGCCGTCAGGTGCTCATAGGTGCCCGCGGCATGTGGCGCGCTGTGCAGCTTGCTGCCTGGCGCGATCTCCACCTCGTACCACTCGACCCGGCCCGCCATGCTGGTCGGGCTCAGGATGCGCAGCCGCCAGTGCCCTTCCGGGCTCTTGATCTCAGGCGTCAGCGGCACCGTGACCACGTCCACTGGCGCCGCCCGCCGATGCGCCACTCCGCCCGCGATCAGGTCGGCGAGGTCGATCTTCAGCGCCTGGGTCAGCCCCCACAGCACCGCGAAGGTGGGGTTCGATTCGCCGCGTTCGATCTGCGACAGCATCGAGCGCGATACGCCCGACAGCGCCGCCAGCCGCTCCAGCGTCAAATGCCGCGCCTTGCGCTCGCGCTGGATGATCGGGCCGATATCGGGGGCTTCAGTGCTTGCCATGCCGCCTTTATCTCCGAGTAGATTGGGCCTGCCAAGCGGAAATTCCGCGTTCACTTGACTATTTGTCCGTTATAGCGGAATTTCCTCCATATCGGAGGAACGATCATGCAAGCCGGCTATCTCGATCACCTGCAAGCCGTCCTCGCCGACATCGAGGCCCAGGGCCTGATGAAGCGCGAGCGGCAGATCACCTCGCCGCAGGGTGGCAGGGTCACCGTCGGCGGCCGCCAGATGGTCAACCTCTGCGCCAACAACTATCTCGGACTTGCCGACCATCCGGCCATCGCCGACGCCGCCGCCGAGGCGCTGGAGCAGTACGGCTTCGGCATGGCCTCGGTTCGCTTCATCTGCGGCACGCTCGACCTGCATCGCGAGCTCGAAACCGCCACCGCCAGCTATCTCGGCAAGGACGACGCAATCCTCTTCGCCGCCTGCTTCGATGCCAACGGCGCACTGTTCGAAACCCTCCTCACCGACGACGACGCCGTCATCTCCGACAGCCTCAACCACGCCTCGATCATCGACGGCGTGCGGTTGAGCAAAGCCAAGCGCTACCGCTTCCAGACCTCCGACATGGACGACCTCGAAACCCAGCTGAAGCAGGCCGTCGCCGACAACGCCCGCTTCCGCCTAATCGTCACCGATGGCGTGTTCTCGATGGACGGCTATGTCGCAAAGCTCCCCGAGATCCGCGCCCTGGCCGACAAGTATGGCGCCATAGTTGCCGTCGACGATTGCCACGCCACCGGTCATCTCGGGCCCGAAGGTCGCGGCACAGGCGCGCTAACCGGAGCCGAGCCCGACATCATCACCGGCACCTACGGCAAGACCCTCGGCGGCGCCATGGGCGGTTTCATCACCGGACCGCAGCCGGTCATCGATCTCCTCCGCCAGCGCGCCCGTCCCTACCTCTTCTCCAACGCCCTCGCGCCTGCCGTAACCGCGGGTTCGCTGAAGGCGATTGAAATT
>JBKJMF010000445.1:0-3326 GCA_046596525.1 Devosia sp.
ATCCACGCCGACAACACCATCCCGTCCTCCAAGATCGCCGAAGCCCGCATCTCCTACGGCGGCCGCGGCCAGATCACCCAGATGCAGCAGCCGCGCTACGGCCAGCAGATCGCCGACGCCATCCTGCCCTTCTGACCCCTAGGGGAGGCGCCCGTGGCGCCTCCTCCGGACTCCCCATCGCCGACCGCGCAATCCCCCATTGGTGCGGTCGGCCTCGGCAGGTTCCAGAATAGAGCCCGCCACAAGGGCGCAGTCTCCCCGGCTGCGCCCTTTCCCCATTGATCCGATTGGTAAACCAAACGCCGGGTCATTCCCGCGAAAGCGGGAATCCCTGTTTTCTTGGCCGCGACGACATCCTAAACAGAGGTTCCCGCTTTCGCGGGAATGACCCGGTGGGTGTTCGATCCGCCCAGGTTTGCTGCTCACTCAAGAGGCCATCCATGCCCGCCAATTCCGCCTTCTCCAAACTCGACGCGCTGAGCCGCAAGCTGGAAGCCATCGAGCATGCGCAATCGATGCTGGGCGTCGACGAGGCGGTGATGATGCCGGTGGGCGGCGGCGAGAAGCGCGCCGAGACCATGGGGACGCTGGCCGGCATGTACCACGAGATGGCCACAGCCCCGGAAGTCGGCGACTGGCTGGGAGATGCCGAGGCGGAGCCGCTGGACGAGATGCAGACGCTCGCCATCCGCGAGTTCCGCCGCGTCCACACCAACATGACTTGCCTCTCGGCCGATTTCGTCCAGAAGCAAGTGAATGCCCGCATCCGCGCCGAGCAGTTGTGGCGCGAACTCCGGCCGACCGGCGACTGGAAGACGTTCCTGCCGGCGTTCGAGGGATTGGTGGCGACGGCCCGCGAAGAGGCGCAGTTGCGCGCCGACGTGCTGGGCCTCTCGCCCTACGACGCGCTGATGGAGCAGTACGACCCCGGCAACCGCGTCGCTGACGTTGCGCCGGTGTTCGCCGACCTCAAGGTCTTCCTCAAGGACTTCATCCCGGCCGCACTGGCGCATCAGGACGAGAAGCTGGCGAAGCGTCCGCTGAAGCCGCTGAACGCGCCGTTCGCCATCGAGAAGCAGAAGGCGCTCGGGCTGGTGATGATGGAAGCCGTCGGCTTCGACTTCGAGCACGGCCGGCTCGATGTCTCGCATCATCCGTTCTGCGGCGGCGTGCCGACCGATATCCGCATGACCACCCGTTACACGGAGGCCGAGTTCCTCACCTCGCTGATGGGCATCCTCCACGAGACCGGCCATGGCCTCTACGAGCAGGGCCTGCCGAAGGAATGGACGCACTGGCCGGTTGGCCGGGCGCGCGGCATGGCGATGCACGAGAGCCAGAGCTTGTTCGTCGAAAAGCAGATCGCCCGCTCGCCCGAGTTCTGGGAATGGGCCATGCCGCATGTGCGGGAGAAGCTCGGCGATGAAGCCATTGCGGGCTGGGATCTCGAGGACGTGCTGGCGCATGTGCATTTCATCGAGCGCGGCCTGATCCGCGTCGACGCCGACGAGGCCACCTACCCGCTGCACGTGATCCTGCGCTTCGAGATGGAGCAGGATCTGATCGGCGGCAAGCTGGCGCCCAGGGATGTCCCGGAGGCCTGGGACGCCAAGATGCGCGAGTATTTGGGACTCTCGACCATCGACAACATGAAGGATGGCCCGATGCAGGACGTGCACTGGCCGTCGGGTGCCATCGGCTATTTCCCGAGCTATACGCTCGGCGCCATCATCGCGGCGCAGCTGTGGGGCGCCATCGAGCGCGACCAGCCGAACGCCCGCGAGGACATGCGCAACGGCCGCTTCGTTGGCATCAACGACTGGCGGCGGGAGAAAATCTGGAGCGAGGCGAGCAAGTACTCGACCCCGGACCTGCTGCAGCGCGCCACCGGCGAGAAGCTGAACTCCAAGCACTTCCAGGAGCACCTGACGCGCCGCTATCTCAGCTGATCCAGGAGTAAGCCCATGGCCAAGGATCGGCCCTCGGTCCTCCAGCCGCTGCAGCACACGACGTTCCGCAACATCTGGATCGCCAATCTCGTCTCGAGCTTCGGCGCCCTGATCCAAGGCGTCGGCGCAGCCTGGATGATGACGGCGCTGACCAACTCGGTCGACCTCGTGGCGCTGGTGCAGGCCTCGACCTCGCTGCCGATCATGCTGTTCTCGCTGCTCGGCGGGGCCATCGCCGACAACTTCCCCCGCCGCCGGGTGATGCTGGTGGCGCAGTTCTTCATGTTGGCGGTGTCGGCACTGCTGACCATCACCGCTTTGCTGGGGCTGATCACCCCGTGGCTGCTGCTGACCTTCACCTTCCTGATCGGCTGTGGCACGGCGCTCAACAACCCGTCCTGGCAGGCCTCGGTCGGCGACCTCGTGCCGCGCTCGAGCGTCGGCTCGGCTGTGGCGCTCAATTCCATCGGCTTCAACCTGTCGCGAAGCCTCGGCCCGGCGGTGGGCGGCATCATCGTCGCGGTGGCCGGAGCCGCGGCGGCCTTCGCGGTCAACCTGCTGAGCTATTTCGGGCTGCTATTCGTGCTGCTGCGCTGGAAACCAGCGCCCGCACCGGCGGGATTGCCACGCGAGGCGGTGGGCGCTGCGATGTTCGCCGGTGTCCGCTACATGGCGCTGTCGCCGCAACTAGGCAAAGTGCTGGTCCGGAGCTTCATCTTCGGCCTCTCGGCAAGCTCGGTGCTGGCGCTGCTGCCTGTGGTTGCCAGCCAGATCCAGGACGGCGGGCCGCTGGTCTATGGCCTGCTGCTCGGCGCCTTCGGCCTCGGCGCGGTTGGTGGCGCGCTGGTCAGCGCACGGCTGGCTGAGCAGTTCTCCAGCGAAGTAATCGTCCGGCTGGCGTTCCTCGGATTTGCGGTTTGTGCCGCGGTGACCGCACTCAGCCCTTCGCCCTGGCTGACCGGCGTGGCACTGGCTCTCGGCGGTTTGTGTTGGGTGCTCGCACTGACGCTGTTCAACATCACCGTGCAGCTATCGACGCCGCGTTGGGTGGTGGGGCGTTCGCTGTCGCTCTACCAGACCGCGACCTTCGCCGGCCTTGCCGTCGGCAGCTGGGTCTGGGGTCTTGCCGGCGAGCAGTTTGGCGTCAGCAATGCACTGCTCGGCTCATCGGTGGCGCTGCTGGTCGGGGCGGCAGTGGGGCTCATCCTCGCCATCCCACCGCGCGTGCTGCTGGACCTCGATCCGGCGAACCGCTGGCAGGAGCCGCAGATTGGGCTACCGATCGAGCCGCGCTCCGGCCCGATTGTCATCAGCATCGAGTACAAGATCCGCTCGCAGGACGTCCGTGAGTTCCTCCGGGTCATGGCCGACCGCAAA
>JBKJMF010000131.1:0-4616 GCA_046596525.1 Devosia sp.
TTGACCGGCGAACCGGTCCTTGCCGTGATGGTTTCCGCCTGAGGCAGCACGACTGCCACCCCACCCGGTCTCCTCCGCACCAACCACTCGTCATGATCTCGCTTCGGTGCAGCGGACGGGGGGAGAATCGCATGGGGGCGGAGTGGGGGGATTAGTTGGGCGAAGTTTCTGCTAAGCTACTGATCTGTCACCCCTCTCCGGTGTCATCCCAGCGAAAGCTGGGACCCAACTTTCGGCTGGCGCTAGGGGTGAAATGGGTCTCAGCTTTCGCTGGGATGACAGCTGGTGGTGGGCGGAGCCAATGTGCCCTCCATCGCCCCCTCTCTTGCGAAATCTAAGGCTTAGCCAAACGGCTAAACCTAAGATTTCGCTTTCTCCCCCGCCGAGGGGGAGAGGGCGCCGGTGGGAGGGATGAAACGCGAGTCCCGTCAGGTACCTACATCCATTTCTGCTTGCGCATGAAGAGGTAGATGCCGAGCCCCAGCACGGCGAGCAGGCCGGTGACCACCCAGAAGGCGTAGGGGCTGTCGTGGAAGGGAATGCCTTCGACGTTCATGCCGAGCACGCCGCTGATCACGGTCAGCGGCATCAGCACCACCGTCGCTGCAGCGAGCAGCAGCATGGTGCGGTTCATCTGCTCGGCGCGGGTATCGAGCACCTGCTCGTGCACCAGCACGGCGCGCTCGGAGAGGGTCTGCATCTCGTCGCCGAGGCGGGCGGTGCGGGCAGCGGCTTCGCGGAGGCGGATGCGGTCGCGGGCGGTGAAGAAGCTGAGATCCTCGATCTCGAGGGTGGTCAGCGCGTCGCGCTGCGGCCAGATCAAGCGGCGCATGTTGATCAGCGTGCGGCGAAGCTGGGCGAGCCGGGCGCGCGAGCCGTGGTTGCGGTTGGCGATCAGCGATTCCTCTATGCCGTCGAGGGTATCGCCCATGCGCTCGATCAGCGGCTCGATGCGATCTGCCGCGCGCAGCGCCAAGCGGGCGACCAGGTCGGCGGGCGACACCGGCGCGTGGTGGGTCTGCTGCCAGGCGCCAATGCCGAGCAGTTCGATGATGTTGAGCTCCGACGCGATGATCACCCGGCCCTTCTCGATCCACAGGCTGAGCAATTGCCGACCGATATCCTCGGGATCGGCGCCCGGGCGGGCGACGCGCAACACCACCAGCGCCTTGTCCTCAAACACGGTGCAGCGACTGCGAGTCGAGGCGACAGTGATCAGGTCGGCGTTGAAATCGCCGAGCTCTCGCTTCAGCCAGACCTTGAACTCGGGCGCCCGGGAATTGCCCGAGATCAGCGCGAAGCCCTTGGCCGGAGTGACGAACGCCGCCTCCTCGGCCTCTTCGAGCTTGCGCACGCCGCCGCGGCCGTCGAACTGGACGATGGTCATCCAGTCCTTGATGGGCTGGCGCTGGTTGCTGGCAGGCAGGGTCTCGCCCATCGGGGCTCCGTTAGCTCAGGCGCGACAGCGCCTCGATGAGACGCGCACGACGATCTTCCGCCTCGGCGCGGCGGCTGCGCTGTTCTTCGATGACCTCTTCGGCGGCCTTGGCAAGAAACTGCTCGTTGCCCAGTTTCTTGTCGATCTTGTCGATCTCGACCGTTTCCTTGGCGATGTCGCGCTTCAGCCTAGTTCGTTCTGCATCCAGATCGATGACACCCGAGAGCGGCAGCACGAAGGTGGCTTCGCCAAGGATGAGCTGGGCGGAATCGCGCGGTACGTCCGAAGTGTAGTCGACGCTTTCGAGGCGGGCGAGACGGGTGAGCGCCGAGAGATTGGCCTCGACACGAATGCCGGTGGTCTCCCCTGCCCCGACGACCAGCAGCTTGGCTTTGGCGCCGGCGGGAACGTTCATTTCCTGGCGGACCGAGCGGATGCCGGAGATGAGCGCGACGAGCCAATCGAGCTCGGCCTGTGCTTCCGGGTCTTCAAGGCCGGCGAGTTCCGGCCACTCCGAGATGATCAGCAGCTTTTCGCGCGCCGGCCCGGTCTTGCCGGTTTCGGCCCACAGCTCTTCGGTGACGAAGGGCATGAAGGGGTGGAGCAGCTTCAGGATCTGGTCGAGCACGAAGGCGGCGGTCGCCTGGGTCTCGGCCTTGTGGGCTTCGTCCTCACCGGTGAACACGGGCTTCGCCAGCTCGATGTACCAGTCGCAGAAGCTGCCCCAGACGAAATCGTAGGCGGCGTTGGCGGCTTCGTTGAACTTGTAGTCGGCGAGCGCTGCCGTAACGTTGGCCACGGCGCGGGCAGTGGAGCCGACGATCCAGCGGTTGAGCGCCAGGGTGTTCTTCTTGGGATCGAACGCTTCGACGCGGGCGCAGCCGTTCATCTCGAGGAAGCGCGCGGCGTTCCAGAGCTTGGTGACGAAGTTGCGGTAGCCCTCGACGCGGGCGATGGCGAGACGCATGTCGCGGCCCTGCGCAGCCATGGCGGCGAGGGTGAAGCGGGTCGCGTCGGCGCCGTACTCGTCGACGAGGCTGAGCGGGTCGATGACGTTGCCCTTGGTCTTACTCATCTTCTGGCCCTTCTCGTCGCGGACCAGGGCGTGCATGTAGACGGTGTGGAACGGCTCGGTGCCGGTGAACTCCAGCCCCATCATCATCATGCGGGCGACCCAGAAGAAGATGATGTCGAAGCCGGTGACGAGGACGTCGGTCGGGTAGTACTTGGCGAGCTCCGGGGTCTGGCTGGGCCAGCCCATGGTCGAGAATGGCCACAGGGCGGAGGAGAACCAGGTGTCGAGCACGTCTTCGTCGCGATGCAGCGGGACCTTGCTGTCCGAGAGCTCCGCGAACGGGTCGCGATGCTTGCGCATGTTCCAGGTGTCGGCGTTCAGCCGGTCGCGCTGGGTGGTGTCGAAGCCGGTGACCGCCTTGGCGTAGTCGGGCGCAGTGGCGCCACCCTGATAGACCTCGATCTTGCGGGCACCGTAATAAGCCTGAGCGAGCTTGACCGCTTCGGCCTCGGTCCCGGCGACGAAGCACTTGAGGCCGGCATCGCGGTTGTTGAAGTCCGGGTCAGTACTGAGGCGCGGGCCGTACCAGGCCGGGATCTGATGGCCCCACCAGAGCTGGCGCGAAATGCACCAGGGCTTGATGTTCTCCATCCAGGCGTAATAGGTGTTCTCGTAGCTCTTGGGGACGAACTTCGTCCGCCCTTCGCGCACCGAGGCGAGCGCCGGCTGGGCCAGGATGTCAGCCTTCACGAACCACTGATCGGTGAGGAACGGCTCGATGACGATCAGCTTCGACTTCTCGTCATAGGGGACCATGATCTTCTTGTCGTCTACCCAGACGAGGACGCCGGACGCTTCGAGCTCGGCGATGATTTTCGCGCGCGCATCGAAGCGGTCGAGGCCGCGATAAGCGGGCGGCACGGAGTTGTTCAGCTTCGCAGTGGTGGTGAAGATGTTGATCGGCTTCAGGCCGTGGCGCTGGCCGACCTCGAAGTCATTGAAATCGTGCGCCGGGGTGATCTTCACCGCGCCCGAGCCTAGTTCGGGATCAGCATACTCGTCGGCGATAATCGGGATGCGGCGGCCGACGATGGGCAGGACGGCGTGCTTGCCGATCAGGTGCCTGTAGCGCTCGTCCTCTGGGTGCACGGCAACCGCGACGTCGCCGAGCATGGTCTCGGGACGGGTGGTGGCGACGGTGATGGTCTCCTCGCTGCCCTCGATGGGGTAGCGCAGGTGCCACATCTTGCCGTTGGTCTCGATGTTCTCGACTTCGAGGTCGGAGATCGCCGTTTCGAGGCCGGGGTGCCAGTTCACCAGCCGCTTGGCGCGATAGATCAGGCCTTTCTCGTAGAGCGTGACGAACACCTTGCGGACGGCCTCGCTGAGGCCCTCGTCCATGGTGAAGCGCTCGCGCGACCAGTCGGCCGAGGCGCCGAGGCGGCGGAGCTGGTTGAGGATGGTGCCGCCGGATTCGGCCTTCCACTCCCAGACGCGCTCGAGGAACTTTTCGCGGCCCATCTCGCGGCGGCCGGGCTGCTGGCGTTCGGCCAGCTGGCGCTCGACGATCATCTGGGTGGCGATGCCGGCGTGGTCGGTGCCGGGCTGCCACAGCACATCCTTGCCGCGCATGCGCTCGAAGCGGATCAGGATGTCCTGGATAGTGTTGTTGAGCGCGTGCCCGATGTGCAGCGAGCCGGTGACGTTGGGCGGCGGGATGACGATCGAGAAGGTCTCGGCGCCGGGCTTGGCCCCTGCCCCGGCCTTGAAGGCGCCGGCCTTGTCCCACTGCTCGTAGATACGGGTCTCGACGGCGGCGGGGTCGTAAGTCTTCTCAAGCATCGGTGGTTTCCAACGGCAACGGCCCGCGCGCACCAAAGCGCCAGCGGGCCCCAGAACTCAGTGGCTAGGTCTAAAGCAAAGGCGTGAGGGGGAAGTCAACACAAAGCCATGTGGTGACGACAAGGTATGCGGCGCAAGGGGTCGTCATGGGACGGCCGCCAATCGTCGGTGGGTCGACTACTTGCCGCCGCGGGAGACTCGGGCGATTTCCTTTTCGACCATCCGCTCGACGACGGAGGGCAGGTTCTCGTCCAGCCATTCCTTCAGCATGGGGCGCAGCATTTCGCGCATCATGTCTTCGATGGTGACGCCGCTGGTGAC
>JBKJMF010000136.1:0-2553 GCA_046596525.1 Devosia sp.
TGGCTCTATCTCACCAACCGGCCCTCGGAGAGCGTCCGCAACGAGCTGAACCTCGTCGCCGGCTTCACCTTCGCCCCCGACACCACTGCGACCGCCAGCGTCGGCGGCCAGAGCTTCGAGCTGTTCACCGACAAGGATGCCGCCTGGCTCCTCGACCCGAACCAGAACGACAACCTCGCCGGAGCCCTGCGCGCCGGCTCCTCAGTCGTCATCGAGGGCACCAGCGACAAGGGCATCCGCATCACCGAAACCTTCTCGCTCTCCGGCGCCACCAACGCCAGCCGCGCCATCGAGGACTGCACCGGCTGATCGTCTGAACTTGCTCCGTCCGTGCCGCAGACTGGATGCGGCACCTCCCCTCTGACGGGGGAGGATGGGTGGGGGTGAGCGGAGCCACGATACCGAGGTGATACGAGACGGCGAGACAGCCGTCCCCGGGCTATCCCGCGCACCTGACGCATTCCAGCCTCCCACCCCCGTGTTTTGCGCAAACTCTGCTACTATGTTATGTGCCGCGCCCTGAAACGCCCGGAACCGCCGCCCGCACATGAGCATCGCCCTCGATCTTGACCATCACGCCCACGTCGACCGCTCGAAATCCGGGCGGACGTCGCTTGTCGGCCTGATGAAGCCCGAGCTGCGCGATACCCTGATGGGCATCGGCCTCGACGAGCGCGAAGCCAAGATGCGCGCTTCCCAGCTGTGGAACTGGATCTATCACAACGGCGTCACCGACTTCGACCGGATGACCAACATCCAGAAGGGCTTTCGGCAGAAGCTCGCCGACACCTTCATGCTCGATCGTCCCGAAATCGTCACCGAGCAGGTCTCCATCGACGGCACCCGCAAGTGGCTGTTCCGCTTCCGCGACCCCAAGAACCCGCTACTGCCGCCCGTCGAAGTCGAAACCGTCTACATCCCCGAGGAAGGCCGCGGCACGCTCTGCGTCTCCTCCCAGGTCGGCTGCACTCTCACCTGCACCTTCTGCCACACCGGCACCCAGAAGCTGGTCCGCAACCTCACCGCCGGCGAAATCCTCGGCCAGATCCTGATGGCGCGCGAGCGCCTCGGCGATTTCCCCGGCGGCGTCCGCCCCGATGACGGCGGCCTCGTGCCCGCGCCGCGCGGTTCGGGCGGCTCCGAAGGCGACAGCCGCGCCATCACCAACGTGGTGATGATGGGCATGGGCGAGCCGCTCTACAATTACGACAACGTCAAGCAGGCCCTGCTGATCGCCTCCGACGAAGCGGGCATTTCGCTGTCGAAGCGCCGCATCACGCTCTCGACCTCCGGCGTCGTGCCGTTCATCGAGCCAACCGGCCGCGAGATCGGCGTCATGCTGGCGATTTCGCTCCACGCGGTGCGCGACGACCTCCGCGACCTGCTGGTGCCGATCAACAAGAAGTATCCGCTGAAAGAGTTGATCCAGGCCTGCCGCGATTATCCCGGCCTGTCGAACGCCCGCCGCATCACCTTCGAATACGTGATGCTCAAGGACATCAACGATTCCGACGCCGACGCCCGCGAACTGGTGCGCCTCCTCGCTGGCATCCCGGCCAAGATCAACCTGATCCCGTTCAACCCCTGGCCCGGCACCAACTACGACTGCTCGTCCTCGTCGCGCATCGAGCGCTTCGCCGATATCGTCAACAATGCCGGCTACGCCTCGCCCGTCCGCACCCCCCGCGGCCGCGACATCTTCGCCGCCTGCGGCCAGCTGAAGAGCGAGACCGAGCGGCTGAGCAAGAAAGAGCGCGACGCGCTCACCGCCTGACAGCTTGGCGGGCCGCCAAAGCCCGTCTACGATCGCCTGACCGCGTGTAGTTCGCGGCAAACCCCGGCGCGGTGCCCACGGCACGTCTGATCCGATCCCCATCGGTGACGCCTCCCAGCAAGGAGTCCAGCCGATGCCCATCGACATCAGACGCATGCACGCCGGCGACGAACTCGCGTTCACCGAGGTCGCTCCCGACGTCTTCGACGAGCCGATCCACCCCGAGCGCCTCGAAGCCTACCTGCTCGAGCCCGGCCACCTGATGCTGCTCGCCTTCGACAATGACGTCGTCGTCGGCCAATGCGCCGCCGTCGTCCACCGCCATCCCGACAAGGCAACCGAACTCTACATCGACGAGGTCGGCACCGCCTCCACCCACCTGCGCCAGGGCATCGCCACCCGCATGCTCGAAGCGATGTTCGCCTTGGGCCGTGAACTCGGCTGCCGCGAAGCCTGGCTCGGCACCGAACTCGACAACATCGAGGCCAACGGCCTTTATCGCAAGATCCGCGGCAAGGGCGAGACGATGGCCTACTACGAGTTCGAGCTCTAGCCCGTCACCCCTCGCCGCGCAGCCATTCGAGCTTGTGCCGCCCCTCGCCGGGATCGCCCAGCAGTTGCGCCAGCGCCGGCAGCAGCACCCGCAGTTCCGCTTCCAGCGTGAACGGCGGGTTGACCAGGATCATCCCCGAGCCATGCAGCCGCGGCGGGTTCGAGGCCGGCCGGATGCTGACTTCAGCCCTGAGCATCTTCGGAATGCCGGTGTCGCGCAGCGCCGA